>NZ_BAAALF010000325.1:0-5114 GCF_039528135.1 Kitasatospora nipponensis
GGCCGACGCCCGGCCGCCGGGTGGCGTCGGGCGCGGCGGGGGGCTGTCGGGGCCGCGCCGGGGTCCGGGCAGCTGGGCCCGGGCCCGGCCGCGGGGGCGGGCCCACTCCTGGACGTCACCCGAGGGCGTGCCCGCCCGTTGGCCTGCCATCGCTCTCCTGGGGGTCGGGCCGGTCGGAGCGGCGGTCGCCGATCCGTTCGATACTTGCGCCGTTCGGCAACTGTATGGACTGCCCCGAGGGTCGCACGGTTGCGGCCCGTCGGGAATGTCACACTTGCGTAAGAGAACAAGTTTTGACGCGGTCTTGACGCTTTCATGGTCGCCTCGGGCAAACTGCCCGTCGGGCCAACGAGTTGGCGAACGAACAGGTCACCGGCGAGGCGGCCGGGCGAGTACTCCTGCCGGTAGGTACGACAAGCGGACCGGTAGCGTCTGGGGTATGAGAATCGTTCTTCGCCGCTTCCGGGTGGCCGGCCCGGCCGCGTTCCTGGCGGCGCTGCTCGGCCTGCTCCTGCTGCTGGCCCCCGCCCCCGCCTCCGCCGCGAGCGGGCTGGACGCCGCCACGGCAGCCCTCAAGCAGGGCAGGGTCTACGTCGATCCGGCCATGACCGGCCAGTTCTCGCAGGCCCAGGCCGACGCGCTGACCTCGAAGATCAAGGGGATGGACAAGCCCGTCCTGGTCGCCGTGCTGCCCGCGAGCAGCGCGGTCCCGATGGACTCGGCGATCCGCGACCTGCGCACCAAGGTCGGCATCGTCGGGGTCTACGCCCTCTGGCAGGGCAACCAGTTCGCCGTGCGGGCCGACAGCGCCGCGATGAGCGCGAACACGGTGCGCAACTACGGTCAGGCCGCCTTCGACTCGCACCGCGGGGACATCAACGGCACGCTGACCGACTTCGTCAGCAACGCCGGGCCCAAGGTGAAGGGCCATGCGGCGGGCTCGTCGGGCTTCAGTGCCGCCGCGATCGTGATCCCGCTGGTGATCCTGGCGCTGCTCGGCGTCGGGGTCTTCCTGCTGGTGCGCCGGGCCCGCCGGCGCCGGGCCGAGCGGCAGGCCGCCGAGCTGGCCCAGCTGCGCACCGTGGTCGACGAGGACATCACCGCCTTCGGCGAGGAGCTCGACCGCCTCGACTTCTCCCCGGGCGCCCCCGGCGCGGACGACGCGCAGCGCGCCGACTACACGCACGCGCTGGACTCCTACGAGACGGCCAAGCGCACCATGGACGCCGCTCGGCGCCCCGAGGACGTCAAGGCGGTCACCGAGGCGCTGGAGGCCGGCCGCTTCTCGCTGGCCACCCTGGCGGCCCGCCGCGAGGGCCGGCCGCTGCCGGACCGCCGCCCGCCGTGCTTCTTCGACCCGCGGCACGGCCCCTCGGTGCAGGACAGCGACTGGGCGCCGGCCGGCGGCGCGCCCCGCTCGGTGCCCGTCTGCGCGGCCGACGCGCAGCGGCTGGCCACCGGCCTGGACCCGGCGATCCGCACGGTGGACACCGACCAGGGCCCGCAGCCCTACTGGAACGCCGGCCCGGCCTACGGCCCCTGGGCGGGCGGCTACTTCGGCGGCCACGGCTCCGGGCTGCTGCCGGGCCTGCTGGTCGGCACGATGCTCGGCTCGGTCTTCTCCGGCGGCGACGCCTGGGCCTCCTCCGGCTCCGGTCACCACGGTGGCTACGACGGCGGCCAGAGCTACGAGGGCGGCGACTTCACCGGCGGGGACTTCGACGCACGCGACTTCGGCGGCGGAGACTTCGGCGGTGGTGGCGACTTCGGTGGCGGCGGGGACTTCGGCGGCGGCGACTTCTGACCGCGCGCCGCTGACCGCGGGTGGCGCCGCACGGGCTCGGGTCCGCTCCCCCCGGGGGGCGGGCCCGAGCCCGTGCCGGTCGCGGCCGGGCCGGCCGGGGCGCGGATGGGTTTGAGAACGGAACCCGCTGTGGCAGGCTGGCGCTGTGACCGCGAACCCCGCCACCCCCGCGCCGGGCCGGCCCTGCTCGATCGCCGCCGCCCTCCAGGTGGTGGGCGAGAAGTGGGCGCTGCTGGCCGTGCGCGAGCTCTTCTACGGCAACCACCGCTTCGACCACCTCGTGCGCAACACCGGCGCCCCGCGTGACCGCCTCACCGCGCGGCTGCGGGCCCTGGAGGAGGCCGGCGTGATCGAGCGCCGGCTGTACCAGGAGCGCCCGGCGCGCTACGAGTACCACCTCACCGCGGCCGGCCGCGAGCTCGCCCCGGTCGTCCAGTCGCTGCTGCTGTGGGGCGACCGCTGGGCGGTGGACGAGCCGCCCGTGACGCTGCGCCACCAGGTGGCCGGCGACCACGACCACCCGCTGGACCCGGCCTGGACCTGTCGCGGCTGCGGCCGGGAGGCGACCGGGGCCGCCGTCACGATGGAGATCCACACGCCCGGCTGGCAGCGCGAGGGGCCGGTCGACTGAGGTCCGCGGGACCGCCGGATAGGCTCGGGGGATGCACGAAGACGTCCGGGTCACCGCCTGGGTGCGCGGCACCGTCCAGCAGGTGGGCTTCCGCTGGTGGACCAGGGCCCGCGCACTGGAGATCGGTCTGACCGGTTACACGAGCAACCTCGGCGACGGCCGGGTCCAGGTGGTCGCCGAGGGCCCGCACGCCGACTGCGAGCAGCTGCTCGCGCGCCTGCGCGGGCCCGGCACTCCCGGCAGGGTGGCCGGGGTGACCGAGATCTGGAGCGCCACCGGCGAGGGCTACGAGGGCTTCGCGATCCGCTGATCCACAGCACCGCTGGTGCGCGAGTCAACCCGAGTTGTCAGGCGGTTGCCAATCGGGCGAACTCGTGGTTGACTCCGCATCGAGCAGTGATCCACCGCGGCTGGGTGGAGCACCGCCGCTGCCCATGGTGTGAGGCCACCGCCATGCAGGTGACAGCGGCGTTGTAGCACGCGGTGATCGTGTTGACCCGTACGGTCTTTGGTGAGACGCTGGAAGCCCGCGCACACGACGGCGATTTTCGGGCAGGGCCATGCCCTGTGGCCGCACATCCACAGTGCCTGACCTGTAGTGCCGAGCCAGCACTGCCCCTTTTCGCGCAGCGCGTGCGTCACCCCTTCCCTCGACCTGTACCGTACCGGTTCGGTCACTCAGCGTGGAGGACCATTTATCATGGCAAAGGCGCTTCTCGGGTACGTCGGCGGCCCCGACCCGCGAATGCTTTCCGAGATGCGGCGGCTGCAGCTGCGCGTTCAGGACCTGGAAGCCGAACTCGTTCGGATGCAGGCCGAGAACGACGCGCTCGTGGCTGTCGCTGACGAGCACTCCCTGCTCGACAGCATCGGTCTGGGACAGCGGGAGCCCGCGCTCACCTGACGCAGACCGACATCGACCGGCCTTCCGCACGACCGGCCGATGTCACCGCGCGCGGACGCTTTCCCGGTCCGCTCGGGGACGCATGTCGCTCCCTCGCGGGACGCGATCACCAGGGACGCCGTCATCGGCGTCCCTTCGTCGTTCGTTCCCCCTCAAGCCGCTGTTTGCCCTGAGGCTGCCCATCGCCCGCCCGGGTGAAACCCGCCGGCCCGCCGGCTTCCCCGCCCGCCACCGCCGCACCCCGCCGCCGTCACGACCGGATCCGGTCGGTGCGGCCGGATACAGTCGGGCGCGGGGGGGCCGGGGCGGGGCGAACCACCAGGGACGAGGGAGAACGGCGCGTGCACCTGAAGAGCCTGACCCTGCGCGGCTTCAAGTCCTTCGCCTCCGCCACCACGCTGCGCTTCGAGCCGGGCATCACCTGCGTGGTGGGCCCCAACGGCTCCGGCAAGTCCAACGTGGTGGACGCGCTCTCCTGGGTGATGGGGGAGCAGGGCGTCAAGTCGCTGCGCGGCGGCAAGATGGAGGACGTCATCTTCGCCGGCACCAGCGGGCGCGCCCCGCTGGGCCGCGCCGAGGTGAGCCTGACCATCGACAACACCGACGGCGCCCTGCCGATCGACTACGCCGAGGTGACCATCACCCGGACCATGTTCCGCAACGGCGGCAGCGAGTACGCGCTGAACGGCGACGCCTGCCGGCTGCTGGACATCCAGGAACTGCTCTCCGACTCCGGCATCGGCCGCGAGATGCACGTGATCGTCGGTCAGGGCCGGCTGGACTCGGTGCTGCAGGCCGATCCGATGGGCCGGCGCGCCTTCATCGAGGAGGCGGCCGGGGTGCTCAAGCACCGCAAGCGCAAGGAGAAGGCGCTGCGGAAGCTGGACGCGATGGCGGCCAACCTCAACCGGGTCCAGGACCTGGTCGCCGAACTGCGCCGCCAGCTGGGCCCGCTGGGCCGGCAGGCCAAGATCGCCCGGCGGGCCGCCGGCATCCAGGCCGACCTGCGCGACGCCCGGCTGCGGCTGCTCGCCGACGACCTGCTGAGCCTGCGTCAGGCGGTGCGCGCCGAGGTGGCCGACGAGCTCGCGCTGCGGCTTCGGCGGTCCACCGTCGAGCAGGAGCTCGCCCGGGCGTTGCAGCGCGAGGCGGTCCTGGAGGCGCAGGTCGAGCAGCTCGGGCCGCGCCTGGAGGGCGCCCGGCAGGCCTGGTACCAGCTCTCCGCGCTCGCCGAGCGCACCCGCGGCACGGTCGGCCTGGCCGAGGCGCGGGTGCGCCACGCGGCCGGCGCGACCGCGGGCGAGGAGCGCCGCGGCCGCGACCCCGAGGAGCTGGAGCGGGAGGCCGAGCGGATCCGCGAGGAGGAGGCGGCGCTGGCCGAGGCGCTGGAGGAGGCCCGGTACGCGCTGGCCGAGTCGGTGGAGGAGCGCGCGGAGCTGGAGCGCGCGCTCGCCGCCGAGGAGCAGCGGCTGAAGGCCGCCGCCCGGGCGATCGCCGACCGCCGCGAGGGACTGGCCCGGCTGCAGGGACAGGCCGCCGCCGCGGCCACCGCGGCCGCCGGGGCGCAGGCCGAGATCGGTCGCCTGGCCCTGGCCCGGGACGAGGCGCGGCTGCGCGCCGAGGCGGCGCAGGAGGAGTTCGAGCTGCTCCAGGAGCAGGTGGACGGGCTGGCGAGCGGCGACGAGCAGGCCGAGGCGGCGCACGAGCGGGCCCGCGAGGCGCCGGCCGCGGCCGAGCCCGCGCTGGCCGCGCTGCGCGAGGCGGTGGCCGCCACG
>NZ_BAAALF010000326.1:0-5052 GCF_039528135.1 Kitasatospora nipponensis
CGCCAGGCGCGGCGGCAGCGCGGCCCGGCCGAGCTTGCCGCTCTGCGGGTCGTACTCCAGCAGGGCGGGACGCTCGGCGCCCGGGCCGTGGCCGCCGGCCCGCAGCACCCAGTGGCCGATGCCGTCGCCCAGCACCGGCCGCTCGGGCGGCAGGGCGGTGTCGCCCGCGTGCAGCACCCGCCCGCCGGTGGCGCGCCCGCCGTCGGGCAGCGGCAGCGAGCGCGGGGCCAGGCTGTGGTGCTGGTAGTAGCCGCCGGTCAGCCCCTCGCCGGTCAGCGTGAACGGCTCGGCGGG
Source organism: Kitasatospora nipponensis (assembly GCF_039528135.1). Taxonomy (NCBI): domain Bacteria; kingdom Bacillati; phylum Actinomycetota; class Actinomycetes; order Kitasatosporales; family Streptomycetaceae; genus Kitasatospora; species Kitasatospora nipponensis. The sequence continues at coordinate 295 of NZ_BAAALF010000326.1, forward strand.
GCGGCCGGACCAGTAGCCGCGCTGGACGCCCTTCTCCTGCCAGCTCACCAGCAGTTCACCGTCCACGTACCGCAGCCGGGGGCGGTGCCAGCTGGGCAGGCCGCCGGGCAGCCGCAGGTCGTGCTCCAGCAGGATGCCCTCGGGGCCGACCACGACGGCCCGCCCGAGGTCGGCCAGGATCAGCGCGGGCCAGGCGTCCTCGACCAGGACGGCGTCGTTGACGGTGTGGCCCGGGGCGCTGCCGGTCGGGACGTCCTGGTGGCCGAGCCGGCGCAGCCCCTCCTCCAGGGCGGGCCAGCCGAGCTCGTCCAGGATGCCGGCACGCAGGGTGCCGGCGAGCAGGGCGGCGGTGTCCAGGGTGGCGATCCTGGCGGCGGCGGCCGGGTTGACGGCCAGCACGGCGTGCCGCACCGGTGCCAGCGTGGTCAGCAGGGTGTGCGCACCGGCCAGCCCGCGGGCGGCGAGCAGTTCGTCGGCCCGGTCGTCCGCCCAGGCCGCCAGCAGCTCGATCAGCACCGGGTACTGCGCGAGCCGGCTGTCCAGCTCGTCGGGGCGGCCGGCCGAGCAGACCGGCGGGACGGCGTTCTGCAGGGCGCGGCGGAAGCGCGGGTCACCGGCGACCGCCGCCAGGTCGCGCCGCCCGGGGCCGCCCTCGGCGAGCCAGGGAGCCAGGTTGACGGTCGGTTCGGCCGGCGCGTCGGCGATCGGCACGCCGTGCGCGAGCAGCAGGTCGAGCAGGTTGAGCGCGGTGGGGTGGCCGGGCAGCAGGGCCACCGGCACGGCCTCGGCGCGCAGGCGCTCGACCATCCGCTCGGCGAGCCCGAGCGTCTCGGCGCAGCTGGCGCGGGTGCCCCAGCCGCGGTCGAGGTGGGCGGTCCAGCGTTCCAGCCACCGGGCCGCCGGCTCCGCACCGCGGTACTGAGGATCCGTCAGGAGCCCTTCCGTACCCGACTCCTGGAGGATGCGCAGCCAGAGGGTGTCGGTCTCGGCGCGGTCGCCGGTGGAGGGGGTGGGCAGCAGCTCCAGCAGCCGGACCCGCACCGCCGCCTCGTCGCGGGCCAGCTCCACCAGCGGCGCCCGCCAGGACTTCCAGACCGCGACGGGCGCGCGGCCGATCGCCGGCGAGGTCAGCAACTCGGCGATCAGCTCCCGCTCCTGCTCGCGCTGGTCCAGCCCGGCGGCCCTGATCAGCGCGCGGGCGTCGTCGGCGATGCCCGCGTAGGGGGCCATGCCGGCCGCGGCGCGCTCGGTGCAGAGCTGGCGCAGCCGCGGCCAGGCGGTCGCCGGGTCGAGCCGGCCGGCGAGGTCGCGCACGTACTGGCGCAGCGCCTTGACGGTCAGCGCGCCGGCCAGGGCGAACTCCAGGAAGACCGCGCGCAGCCGCTCCTCGTCGACCTCCAGGCTGAAGGTGCGCTCGGCCTCGCGGGCGCGGCCGAAGTAGCTGCCGGCGTACCCCTGGTTGCCGAACTCCAGGAAGATCCGGCCGACCTGCTCGCAGTAGGTGGGCAGGAAGTGCGGCACCGCGCGGCCGAGCCGGCCGGCCAGCTCGTCGAAGCCGTCCTTGGCGTGGCCGGGCTTGGACTTGGCCTGCCGGGCGAGCCGCTCCATCTCCTTGACCACGGCGAGCGCGTGGTGGCCGTTGGCCGGGTCGTGCACCAGCGCCCAGGCGGGGAAGCCGAGCGCCTCCTGGCGGACCCGGCCGACCTCGGCCGGTTCGCCCTCGGGTGCCAGCCCCAGGAACTCCAGCGCGAGGTCCTCGGCGGGGCCCAGCGCGCCGGGCACCAGCCGCACCACCCGGCGCTCGCCCAGCGCCCGGTGCCGGTAGCCGCGCGCGGTGAGCACGTCGACCGTGCTGCCGGGCCCGGGCTCGCCGCCCTCGCCGCGGCCGCTGCGGGCACCGCGCCCGCCGGTGGCCGGCGGGTCGGCTGGCAGGATCGCGCCGGCCTCCAACAACCGCTCGTGGTACTGCCGTTCGGTCGACGTCGTGGTCGTCATGCCGACTCCTCCCCTTCGATCGCGCGGCCGGCGTACAGTGCGGCGGCCATCCGCATGCCCTCGGACCAGGCCACCGGGCCGATCTCGCCCAGCGGCACGGCCCGGCCGTCCGGGGCCGACCAGCTGAGCGGTCCGGTGCGGCACTCGTCGTACTCGTAGTAGTCGCCCACCCAGAGCCGGGCCTCCAGGGCCCGGCCGTCCTCGATCAGCGGCACCACGGCGAACCCGCCGCGCACCCGGTAGCCGAGGCGCGCGCAGCGGCCGAGCAGCTCGCGCAACTCCTTGTAGCGGCCGCCCTCGTAGGTGTCGATCCGGGTGGCCTGCGGGTCGAGGTCGGCCGGCCGGCGCCAGACCTCGCGGTGCAGCTGCTGCAGGCGCTGCTCGACGCCCAGCTCGGCGGCGAACTCGCGCAGCTCGTCGAGGTCGTCCAGCAGGACGGGGTGGGCCAGCCGGATCTCGGCGTCGATCAGCCGCACGGTGTCGCCGTCCAGGTCGACCACGCCCAGGCCGCGCTGCGGGTCCGCGTCGCGCAGGAACCCGGCGACCGCGCCGTCGGCGCCGGTGACCACCAGGTCGCGCAGCACGGCCCGCCAGGCCTCGTCCGGCCAGACCGCGACGATCACCGCGGCCGGGACCGGCAGCGAGCGGACCATCCACCGCTCGGCGTCCAGCAGGCACTGCCGCTCGTGCGCGCCCAGCCACTCGGCCAGCTGACGCAGCCCCACCACCGCCGGATCGTCCTTGAGTTTGGCGGGCACGCTCTTCAGCCGGCGGCCCGCCGCGTTGCGACACGCCACGCTGCCGTCCGGTTCCAGGGCGACCTCGTAGTCGCCTGCTGCCAACCACCCCACGACAGTTCCTCCCAGCCGCTGATCTCCAACTGGCTCGAAACATAGTGGGCGACACTGACAACGCCGCCGGGCCCACCCCCCGAACGCGACCCCACCGGTCCACCGCCTCGCCACCGCGCCGCCGGCCTCCCCGCCGCCCGCTTCCCGCACCCCGGAATCCACCCCGCACCCCACCCCCGAAAGCCCACCCGGCGCGAACTGACGCGCTCGATACGCCGATATTCGAAGAACCGTCACACTTGGCATGCGCATGGGTATTTAATGGGCGGTGCGGCCAGGTCTTGGCCCGGGGGTGGAACACGTCGGCCGTCGGCCGATGGGGGGACGATGCTGAGTTCCATATTCATGATCACGGTCTCCGGAACGCTCTTCTGGATGGCGGCACTCACCCTGTGGTGGATGCTGCACGCCTGGCGGACGCCCGAGACGCTCGCCGGCACGGCCTTCGCGGCCGCGGACGGCCGGTGCGAGCTCGCCTTCTCGCTGCTCGTACCGGCCCGGCACGAACAGGAGGTGCTGGCGCACACCGTGGAGCGGCTCCTGGAGTCCACCCACACCGGCTACGAGGTCCTCGTCGTGGTCGGCCACGACGACCCGCACACCGCCGAGGTCGCGGCCGACCTGGCCCGGCGCTGGCCCGACCGGGTCCGGGTGATCACCGACACCCACCCGGTCAAGAACAAGCCGAAGGCCCTCAACACCGCGCTGCCGCACTGCCGGGGCGAGGTGGTGGGCGTCTTCGACGCCGAGGACCAGGTGCACCCGGAGCTGCTCGCCCACGTCGACCACGCGTTCCGCACCAGTGGCGCGGCGGTGGTGCAGGGCGGCGTCCAGCTGATCAACTTCCACTCCAGCTGGTACAGCCTGCGCAACTGCCTGGAGTACTTCTTCTGGTTCCGCAGCCGCCTGCACCTGCACGCCAGGCGGGGCTTCATCCCGCTCGGCGGCAACACCGTCTTCGTGCGCACCGAGGTGCTGCGCGCGGCCGGCGGCTGGGACCAGGACTGCCTGGCCGAGGACTGCGACCTGGGCGTACGGCTCTCCAGCCGGGGCGCCAAGGTGGTGGTGGCCTACGACGCGGCGATGGTGACCCGGGAGGAGACCCCGGACACCCTGCACAGCCTGCTGCGCCAGCGCACCCGCTGGAACCAGGGCTTCCTCCAGGTCTACCGCAAGCGCGAGTGGCGGCGACTGCCCACCCGGCGCCAGCGGCTGCTCGCCCGCTGGACCCTCACCACCCCCTTCCTACAGGCCTTCTCCGGCGTGGTGATCCCGATCGACCTGGTGCTCGCGCTGACCGTGAAGCTGCCGGTCTCGGTGGCGCTCTTCTCCTTCGTCCCGGCGGTGCCGGCGCTCGCCACCGTCGCCTTCGAGGCGGTCGCGCTGCACGACTTCGGGGTGCAGTACGGCCTGCCGGTGCGGCCCGTGCACTACCTCAAGCTGGTCGCCGGCGGCCCGCTGTACCAGGTGGTGCTGGCCGGGGCGGCCCTGCGGGCGGTCTGGCGCGAGCACCGGGGCGACAGCTCCTGGGAGCTCACCAGACACGTCGGCGCGCACCTCGGCTGACCCGGGCCGGAACGGATCGTCCACGGAGGACATCCCCTTTCCGCCGTCACCGCCGCCGCCTCGGGCAGCGCGACGACCACCGCCACCACGGCCGCCGCGCCCCGGCCCCGCCACGGGCGGTGACAGCCGGCCCGCCGTCCATTCCGCGGGCCCGAAACCCGCCCACCGGTAACCCGTTCGACCCCGGACCGAAACACCGCGGGCCGAGGTCCCGCCACGCCCGTCGACCGGTATTCGACCCACCGCGCGAAACCGTCCACCCCTTCTCCCCGAGAAAGGCAGAAATTCGTGAGCGCCCTGCTGGACACCGCCGCCGACCCGCCGATCGCCCCACCCGGGGCGCGGC
>NZ_BAAALF010000327.1:0-5033 GCF_039528135.1 Kitasatospora nipponensis
CCGACAACCCATCCCATGGCAGACCTACGACACCACCTAACAAAGCACTACTAGGGCGCCGGGCGCAGGAGGACCGGTCGGCCCAGCGCTCCCCGCAGCGAGCGGGTGAACCGGCTCGTCAGGACGTTCGACGAGCCACCCCGGCGCGGTATGCCTCCGTACTGAGCAGCCGTCAGGACCTGGAGGCACCATGACCAGCCCCACCCCCCGTCCCACCCCGCACTCGGCCGCCTCCCCGCTGCCCGACGGGCCACTGCGCGCGCTGGCCCGGGCCGCCTGGCAGCTGCTGCTGCTCGCCGGCCTCGGCTCGCTGGCGCTCGGCGCCATGATCCTGGCCTGGCCGAAGTCGACGCTGCACGTGGTCGGCGTGCTCTTCGGCATCTACCTGCTGGTGATCGGCGTGGTGCAGCTGACCGCCGCCTTCGGCACCCACCTGACCAGTGCGCTGCGCGTGATGGCCTTCATCAGCGGCGCGCTCTGCGTGCTGCTGGGGCTGGTCTGCTTCCGCGGCCCGGCGCAGTCCCTGCTGCTGCTGGCCTTCTGGATCGGCATCGGCTGGCTCTTCCGCGGCATCACCCAGCTGGTCGCCTCGCTGGAGGACCCGGCGATGCCCGCCCGCGGCTGGCACATCTTCTCGGGTGTGGTCGGCATCATCGGCGGTGTCGTGGTGATGGTCGAGCCCTTCGGCTCGCTGTCGGTGCTCACCGTCTTCGCCGGCATCTGGCTCGTCGTGATGGGCCTGGTGGAGGTCGTCACCGCCCTCCAGGTGCGCCACGGCAGCAAGGCCCTGCCGCCGGGCGCGTGAGCCGCCCCGGGCGCCGGCCCGACCGGGCGGACCCGACCGGTGGATCCGACCGGGTGGGCCCGGCTCAGCGCGCCGACAGGTCCAGCCGCCAGTCGTTGCTCCGCTTGACCGTCCCCGAGCCCGGCGGGTACTCGAAGTCGCAGGTGCCCACCAGCTCGAAGCCGGCCCGGCGGCAGACCGCGTTGGAGGCGGGGTTCGCCAGCGGCGGGAAGGCGTGCAGGTACCGCAGCCGGCCCACCGCCCGGGCGTGGGCGACGGCGGCGCCGGCCGCGGCGGCCGCGATCCCGCGCCCCTGGAAGTCCGGCAGCACCTTCCAGCCCATCTCGTACACCCGCTCGCCCTGCCAGTCCCGCTCGGAGTAGCCGATGGTGCCGACCGCCTCCCGCTGCGGCAGCAGCAGCACGCTGAAGCGGCAGCCGGCGCCGCGCGCGGCGATGTCGAGGTAGAGCCGGTGCCTGGCCTCGACCCCGGCCGCGCTCTCCGGACCGCCGAGCTGGGCCATCACCTCGGGCGTGTTGGTCAGGTGCAGCAGCGGCAGATCGGCCTCGGACCACGGCTCGATGCCCACCTGCGCCGCGGTCACCCGCTCGACCATCCCCGCTCCCCCGTCCCACTGCCCGCCGTCGATCACGTCTCTCGACCCTAGAGCGACGATCGGACGCCGTCGACCGCTTATCGGCGCCCCGACCAGGCGCCCCGACCCGGTGCCCCGGCGGGCCCCGATGAGTCTCGGCGAGCCCCGGCGGCCCCGGCGTCACTCGACGAGCGGCACGTCCTGCGGCAGCAGGGTGAGCAGGTCCTCGGTGGTCGGCTCGGCGAGCTCGGCCACCCGGCGGGCGTGCCGCTCGGTCATCCGCTGGAAGAGCTGGCGGGCGGTGCGGCCGTTGCCGAACCGCTCGTCGCGGCCGACCGTCGCGAAGTAGCCGGCCAGCGCCTCGCCGGTCGGCCCGGTCAGCTCGTAGCGGTGCCGGTGGGCGTTGCCCCGCACGATGCTGACCAGCTCGTCGGCCGCGTAGTCGTCGAAGACCAGGGTGCGCGCGAAGCGGGAGGCGAGGCCGGGGTTGGCGTCCACGAAGCGCGCCATCTCCTCCGGGTAGCCGGCCACGATCACCACCACGTCGTCGCGGTGGTCCTCCATCAGCTTGACCAGCGTGGCGATCGCCTCCAGCCCGAAGTCGCTGCCCTGCCCGGCCGGGACCAGCGCGTACGCCTCGTCGATGAAGAGCACGCCGCCCAGCGCCCGGCGGAAGACCGCGGTGGTCTTGGGCGCGGTGTGACCGATGTACTCGCCGACCAGGTCGCCGCGGTCGGTCTCCACCAGGTGACCGCGCGAGAGCAGGCCGAGGGCGGCCAGGATCCTGCCGTAGAGCCGGGCCACCGTGGTCTTGCCGGTGCCGCTGTTCCCGGCGAAGACCAGGTGCCGGCTGAGCGGTGGCGGCGGCAGTCCGGCCTCCGTGCGGCGGCGGACCATCTGCATCACGTCGACCAGCGTGGAGACGTCGTGCTTGACCCCTTCCAGGCCGACCAGCGCGCGCAGTTCGTCGAGCAGGTCCTCCAGGGTGGCGACCGGCTCGGCCTCCTCGCCCGCCGCCGTGCCGTAGCCGGGCCCGGCGCCGGTCGTGCGCACCCCCGAGGTCCCCGGCAGGCCCGGCAGGCCCGGCACGCCCGGTGTCCCGGGGCGACCGACCGGCGCGGTACCGGCGGCGGCGCGCCCCTCGGCGGGCAGCGCGTCGATCTTCACGTTCTCGACCCGGCAGTTCTCGAAGTGCGGCGCCGCGCCCTCGGCGAGCTTGACGTCCTCGTCGGTGTCGTGGATCCGGCAGCCGCTGAGGCGCGGGGTGGCCCCGGCGCCGACGTAGAGCGCCGGGTAGCCGGTGGCCGAGACGGCGCAGTCGGTGATCAGGCCCCGGGCGCCGTCGGCGAGGTAGAGGCCGTTCTTGGCGGTGCCCGCGACGGTGAGCGCGCGCAGCCGGGGGTGCGCGCCGGACCGGACGACGACGCCGCTGCCCTCGGTGTCACGGATCTCGCAGTCGCCGATCCAGGGGGTGGCCCGTTCGCCGATCAGCACGCCGGCCGAGCCGGTGCGGCTGATCCGGGTGTCCACCACGAGCGCGCCGCTCTCCTCGCCGACCCGCAGCCCGGCCTCGGCGCTGCCCTCGATCACGCAGTCCTCGACCAGCGGGCGGTGCGGACCGCTCAGCGCGATCCCGGTGCCGCACCCGGTGACGGTGCACCGGCGGGCCGTCAGGTCGCCGCCCTCCACCGCGATCCCGCTCAGCGCCGCGCCCTCGACGCTGCTGTCCAGCAGGTCCAGCAGAGCGCCTTCGGTGACCCGCAGGCCGTGCTGCGGGGTGCCTCGGACCGTGCAGTCCTCGATCCGGGCCCGCGCAGCGCCGGCCAGGTGCACGGCGGTGAATCCGGTGTCGGCCACCGTGCACCCGGTCAGCTCGACGCTGCTCTCACCGCTGGCGAACACCCCGTTGGCGGCGCAGCGTTGCAAGGTGGTGCGGCGCAGCTCGACGCGGGCCGCGCCGGTGGCCGCCAGCGCCCTGTCGGCGGTGTCGCGCACCGCGGTGTCGATCAGCCGCAGGACCGCCTCGCCGCCGGCCAGTAGGCCGGCCCGGCCGGTCCCGGCGATCCGGCAGTCGCGCAGCGACAGGGCCGCGCCGTCGGTCAGCTGGACGCCGGTGCCGACCACCCGGCTGATCTCGCAGTCGATCAGCAGGACGCCGTCGCCGGCCGCGCCCTGCGCCGGGCCGCCGCCGGCGTCCGGCGCCTGCTCCGTGGGCGCGGCGGCCCCCCGCGCGCCCCCCGCCTGGTCGGTGCCCGCCTGCTCGCTGGCGAGTACGCCCTGGGCCCCACCGTCCGTCAGGCGGCAGCCGCGCAGCACCGGCCGCGCCTCGCCCTCGATCCGCACGATCGGCCCGGCGGCGCTCAGCGCGCAGTCGGTGAAGGCGCCGCGCGCCGCACCGCGCAGCAGCAGCGCGTCGCCGCCCGCCGCCGCGACGCCGAGCGCCCGCACCACCGGATCCGCGCCCTGCTCGACCAGCACCGCCACCGCGTCGGTCTCCCCCACCTCGGTGTTCTCCAGCACCGCCCGGCTGTCGCCGGCCAGCTGGATCCCCACCGCGCCGCTCTCGCGCACCTCGCAGTCGCGCACGGTCGGCGCGGCGTCCCCGGAGACCAGCAGTCGCCCGCCGACGATCGCGCACCGCGCCAGCAGCACCCGGGCGGCGGTGACGGCCAGCGCCGGCCGGTCCGGGTCGCCGCCACGGACCGTCAGCCCCCGGACCTCGCCGTCCGCCAGGACGGTCAGCGCGGTGCCGCGCGGCGCGACCAGCTCGACGGTGCCCGGCCCCTTCTCGGCCACCAGCGTGATCTCCCGCTCGAGCACCACGTTCTCGGTGTACGTGCCGGGCTGCACCGAGACCACCGCGCCCGCCTCAGCGGCCCGGACGGCCGCACCGATGGTGTGGTGCGCCCCCCAGCCCCGGGGCGAGACCCGCAGCAGCCGCCCGCTCACGCGGCGGTGCAGCTCAGCCGGACCGCCGACGCGGCGTGGTGGGCGTGCGAGGTCGCCGAGGTGTAGTCGATGCCGGTGTTCACCATCTTCAGCGTGACCTGCCCGGTGGTGACCGAGAACGGGCCCTGGTCGACCCACTTGCCCCGGTTGGAGACCTGGGAGACGTCGAACTGGCCGAGCGGCGTGAGGGCCATGCCGTACTCGTAGTCCTGGCCGAAGAGGTAGTAGTGGGTGGGGTTGCCGCCCACGTGGGTGAGGTCGGTGCTGTTCGGCACGTAGACGGAGAGCCGGCAGGAGGCCGCCTTGAAGCTCGCGCCGAAGTCGAAGTGCCACAGCGCGCCCTGCGAGGTGTCGTAGGAGGTCGCGTTGCCGGACATCGGCTCCGAGACGTAGCCCGCCTGGCAGCCGTCGCCGCTGTAACCGCCGGTGCTGGACTTGAGCCAGCCGGCGGTGCCCAGCGTGTAGTCGGCGTCCTTGCCGAGGAAGCCGGTCGTGCTGTTCGAGCAGCTCGGGCCGGCGACCGCGGTGTACGTGGGCTTCGGGGGTGCCGGGGTGGCGGCCGGCGGCTGGGGGGCGGCGGTGGTCGGGGCGGGGACGCCCTGGCCGGGCGCGGCCGCCGGAGGCTGGGCCGGGGCGGCGGGCTGGACGGGCGCCGGCGCGACGGGGTTGCCCGGCACGGCGGGCAGTGCGGCGGCGGGGGGCGTG
>NZ_BAAALF010000328.1:0-4955 GCF_039528135.1 Kitasatospora nipponensis
CGTCGGGGTCGACGACGACTTCTTCGCCCTGGGCGGGCACTCGCTGCTGGCGGTGACGCTGGTGGAGCGGTTGCGCGCCCGAGGGGTGGCGGTGTCCGTGCGGGCGCTGTTCGAGACGCCGACCGTGGCAAGCCTCGCCGTGGCTGCCGCTCCGGAGCGAGTGGTGGTGCCGGCCAACGCAATCCCGGCGGACGCGACGCGGCTCACGCCGGAGATGCTGCCGCTGGTGGACCTCTCGCCGGCGGAAGTCGACCGCGTGGTGGCAAGCGTCGAGGGTGGTGCGGCAAACGTGGCGGACGTGTATCCGCTCGCACCGCTCCAGGAGGGCTTCCTGTTCCACCACCTGCTGGCGGGCGATGGCGAGGACGCCTATGTGTCGCGGCTGGTCCTGGAGTTCGACTCGCGGGCGCGATTCGACGCGTTCGCGGCGGCGCTGCAGCGAGTGGTGGACCGGCACGACATCTACCGCACCGGAGTGGTGTGGGACGGGCTGCGCGAGCCCGTGCAGGTGGTGTGGCGCCAGGCCGTGCTGCCGGTCACGGAGGTGGCGCTGGACCCGAACGGGACCGATCCGGTGGCCGAGTTGACCGCGGCCTGTGGCTCGGCGATGGACATCGGCCGGGCGCCGCTGCTGGATCTGCACGTGGCCGAGGCGCCGGGAACCGGCCGGGTGCTGGCCGTGATGCGAGCGCACCACATGGTGCAGGACCACACCGGCATGGACGTCGTGGTCGAAGAGGTGCAGGCCTTCCTCGAAGGGCGGGGCGAAGAGCTGGCGCCGGCGCTGCCGTTCCGCAGCTTCGTGGCTCAGGCACGCGGTGGTGTGGACCGGGCCGAGCACGTGCGGTTCTTCGCGGACCTGCTGGGCGATGTGACCGAGCCGACGGCGCCCTTCGGGCTGGTCGACGTGCACGGGGACGGTGCTGCGGCGGCCCGTGGTGTGCAGGAACTCGAAGCGGGTGTGGCGAGGCGCTTGAGGGAGGTCTCCCGGCGGCTCGGCACCAGTGCTGCGACGGTGTTGCACGTGGCCTGGGCACGGGTGCTGGCGGCCGTTTCCGGCTCCGGCGACGTGGTGTTCGGCACGGTGCTGTTCGGGCGGATGAACGCCGGGGCAGGCTCGGACCGGGTGGTGGGTCCGTTCATCAACACCCTGCCGGTCCGGCTGCGGGTGGACGAGTCGCAGGTGGTGGACGCGGTCGCAGCGATGCGCGGACTGCTGGCCGAGCTGCTCGAGCACGAGCACGCCCCGCTGGCGTTGGCCCAGCAGGCCAGCGGGGTCCCGGCGGACACGCCGCTGTTCACTTCGCTCCTCAACTATCGGCACGATTCGAGTCGATCCTCCGACCAGGAGGCCGGCAACGTCCGGAGCGAGGATTCCTCGGGAATCAGGCAGGTGGCCGTAAGGTCCCGGACCAACTTTCCGCTGACCATGGCGATCGACGACGACGGGGACTGGCTCCAGTTCGTCGTCGACGCGATTCCGCCGGTGGATGCGGCTGCTGTGTGCGAGCTGATGCACACGGCCGTGGAGAGCCTGGTGGACGCGCTCGAGGCAGCGCTCGACGGTGGCCCGCAGCTTCCCATGAGCGCGCTGCAGGTATTCGGCGGGGACAGGCTGCGCCAGGTGCTGGTGAACTGGAACGACACCGCGGTGGAGGCGCCGTCCACGACGCTGCCGCAGTTGTTCGAGGCGCAGGTCGCCCGGACTCCGGACGCGGTTGCGGTGGTCTCCGATGGCGCTGAGCTGACGTATGCGCAGGTGGACGCGCGCGCCAACCGCCTGGCGCGGTACCTCGTCGGGCGCGGGGTCGGCCCCGAGTCCGTGGTCGGACTGGCTCTTCCGCGTGGTGCGGAGATGATCGTGGCGATCCTCGCGGTCTGGAAGGCCGGGGGCGCGTATGTGCCGGTGGATCAGGCGTATCCGGCGGAGCGGATCGACTTCATGCTCCAGGACGCCCAGGCGATGTGCCTGCTGACCGGCGAGAGCCTGCGGGAGCAGCTGGCGCCGGTCGAGGAGCGGGCCGGTGTCCCCGTGGTGGTGCTCGACGACCTGGCGGTTGTGGGCTCGCCGGCCGAGCCGGCGGACGATGCGCCGGCCGAGGGGGAGCGCGGCCTGCTCCCGGCACATCCGGCGTATGTGATCTACACGTCGGGTTCGACGGGTGTGCCGAAGGGTGTGGCGGTCACGCACGGTGCGTTGGCCAATTATGTGGCGTCGGTGCCCGCTCGGGTGGGGTTCGGTGAGCCGGGTGGTCGGTACGCGTTGTTGCAGGCGCAGGTGACGGACCTGGGGAACACGGTGGTGTTCGCGAGTCTGGCGACGGGTGGTGAGTTGCACGTTCTGCCGGAGGGTGCGGTCACCGACCCTGCGGCGGTCGCGGGTTACCTGGCCGAGCACCGGATCGACTTCCTGAAGGCCGTTCCCTCGCATGTCGCCGCGCTGGGTGTGGCGAACGTGGTGCCGGCACGGTCGTTGGTGCTGGGTGGTGAGGCGGCCTCTCCCGCTCTGGTGGGGGAGCTGCTGGCGGCGGCGGGCGACTGCGCGGTGTTCAACCACTACGGCCCGACCGAGACCACCATCGGTGTGGCCACTACGCGTCTGGTGGCCGGTGAGGTGGTGCCGGTGGGTACGCCGATCGCCAACACCCGTTTCTACGTGCTGGATGAGCGGATGGCGCCGGTCGCTCCCGGTGTGGCGGGTGAGCTCTACGTCGCGGGTGCCGGCTTGGCGCGTGGCTATGTGAAGCGTCCTGGCCTGACGGCGGAGCGTTTCGTGGCGGACCCCTTCGGTGCCGGGGACGGCGGGCGGTTGTACCGCACGGGTGACCGGGCGAAGTGGACGGCGCAGGGCCAGGTGGTGTTCCTGGGCCGTGCCGACGATCAGGTGAAGGTCCGCGGCTACCGCATCGAGCCGGGCGAGGTCCAGACCGTACTCCTGTCGCACCCGCAGGTGGCGCAGGCGGCGGTCGTCGCCCGGGAGTACCAGCCGGGCGACGTGCGCCTGATCGCCTACGTCGTCCCGTCCACGAGCGAGGAGCAGCAGGACCCCGGGTTCCCGGCGGCACTGCTCGACGTGGTGGCGGAGAGGCTTCCGAGCCACATGGTGCCGTCGGCTGTGGTGGCGCTCGACACCTTGCCGTTGACAGGCAACGGGAAGCTCGACCGCAAGGCCCTGCCCGCCCCCGACTACGCCGGTCCGGCGGCCACGGACCGCGGCCCGGGGACCTTTCAGGAGGAGATCCTGTGCGGTGCGTTCGCCCAGGTCCTCGGACTGGAGAGCGTGGGAGTCGACGACGACTTCTTCGCCCTGGGCGGCCACTCCCTGCTCGCCGTCCGCCTGGTCAGCCGCGTCCGCGCGGCACTTGGCGTGGAGATGGAGCTCCGTGCCCTGTTCGAGGCCCCGACCGTGGCCAGGCTGGCCGCTCGGCTCGGCGGAGCAGGCACGACCCGTGCGGCACTGACCGCCGGTGAGCGTCCGGTGCGGGTGCCGCTGTCGTTCGCGCAGCGCCGGCTGTGGTTCATCGGGCAGTTGGAAGGACCCAGCGCGACCTACAACAGCCCCGCCGTTCTGCGGCTGTCGGGGGAGGTGGACCGAGACGCGCTGGGTGCGGCGCTGCGGGACGTCCTTGGCCGGCACGAGGTGCTGCGCACGGTGTTCGTCGCCGACGAGGACGGCGAGCCGTACCAGCGGATCCTGAGCCTGGAGGAGCTGGTCTGGGAGCTGGAGGTGGCCCAGTCCACCACGTCGGAGCTGGCGGGCAAGGTTGCGCGGGCCGCTGCATACGCCTTCGACCTGGCGGTGGAGGTGCCGATCCGGGCATGGCTGTTCACGGCCGGGGCCGACGAGAACGTCCTGGTGGTGACGATTCACCACGTTGCGAGTGACGGCTGGTCAAGGAGGCCGCTGGCCCGGGATCTGTCGGCCGCGTATGCGGCGCGGCTGGCGGGCCGGGCACCGGAGTGGGCCCCGCTTCCGGTGCAGTACGCGGACTACGCGCTGTGGCAGCGCGAGCTGCTGGGCGACGAGCGGGACCCCGAGAGTCTGTTGTCGAGCCAGGTCGCCTACTGGCGTCAGGCGTTGGCGGGAGCCCCGGAGGAGCTGGAGCTTCCGTTCGACCGCTTCCGGCCAGCGGCGGCGAGCTACCGGGGACACAGTGCGCCGCTGGAGGTCTCGGCGGAGGTGCACGCGCGGCTGGTGGAGGTGGCGCGGGCCGAGGGTGTGACGGTGTTCATGGTGTTGCAGGCCGCGTTGGCGGTGCTGCTGTCGCGCGTCGGCGCGGGCACGGACATCCCGATCGGTGCGGCGGTGGCCGGCCGCACCGACGAAGCGCTGGACGACCTGGTCGGATTCTTCGTCAACTCCCTGGTGATGCGCACCGACCTGTCGGGCGACCCGACGTTCGGCGAGGTGCTGCGCCGGGTGCGCGAGACGGGTCTCGGGGCGTTCGCGAACCAGGATGTTCCCTTCGAGCGCCTGGTGGAGGAGCTGGCTCCGACCCGCTCGATGGCGCGTCACCCGCTGTTCCAGGTGATGCTGGCGATGCAGAACAACGAGCAGGCTGCGCTGGACCTGCCGCAAGCTCGTGCCGGGGCCGTGCCGGGGCGGCTGTCGTCGGCGCAGGCGATCGCGAGGTTCGACCTGGACGTGACCGTCGGAGAGGTCTTCGACGAGGTCGGGCGGCCCATGGGCCTGCGCGGTGCGCTGATCGGTTCTGCGGATCTGTTCGACGCCGAGACGATCGACCGCCTGGTGGGCTGGTTCGCGAAGGTGTTGGAGGCGGTTGTCGCCGAGCCGACTGTCCGGGTGAGTCAGGTTGATGTGCTGGGCGACGATGAGCGTCGTCGGGTTCTTGTTGGGTGGAATGACACCGGTGTTGAGGTGTCGGGGGTGACGTTGCCTGGGTTGTTCGAGGCTCAGGTGGCGCGGACGCCGGATGCGGTGGCGGTGGTGTCCG
>NZ_BAAALF010000329.1:0-4907 GCF_039528135.1 Kitasatospora nipponensis
GTCAGGTCGGCGGGGGAGCCGGTCAGCGCGCTCTCCGCGGCCTGGCGCACGGCCGAGCCGCCGGCCTGCCAGGCGGCCACCACCTTCACCCGGTCCGCGTTCGGCGCGGTCGCCGGCGTCGTGTCGTCCGCTGCCGCGGGTATCGCGAGCAGCCCGGTCAACAGGCTGCCGGCCACGAGCCCGACCGCCCATCTGCGCCGGGTTCGTGCTATCGAGGACATACTCATCGCAGTCTGCAATCCCATCCTGAACTCGGGCACCGAAGTGCCGCCCCCAGCCGCCGGACCCCGTTGCCGACGGCCTGGAAATCGCTCAACACTGCGTGGCGCGGCCACGGATCGCCGCACCACTTGGCCCGCCACCTCGCCGAAGAGTGGGTCGGACAGCGGGCAGTCCTTCGTCAACTGCCTTGTTTCCGAAGCCCGGTGATCCCGTACGAACCGTCCGCACGAGGATTCGTGGCGCGGGAGGAAGAGAGCGCAGCTCAGGGAGATGCCAGCGCCCCCGAGCCGGCAAAGAAGAGACCAAGCGGACGGTACCGGGCGAGATCCTTCGGAGTCAAAGGAGATGAGTGGTGGGGGAGGGACGTCTGATCCTTGGTCAAGTGCCGTGGTGAGAGCGGTGATCAGGTCCATGGGAATGGATGCGGACGAGGGCGGGTATTCCCGGTGAATCCCGCGGGTCCGCGGGTGTGCGGGCGTGTAGGTGTGCGGTGCTGCGGTCAGTCGGTGTCGGTGGCGGCCAGCACCGCGACCTCCCGGCCGCCCGGGCGCAGGGCCGCGAGGCCGAGGTCCCAGAGGACTTCGTGGAACCAGGGGGACGTGGTGTCGACGCGGAACCAGCCGGTGTGACGCACCAGTTCGGCGACCTGGGTCAGGGGGACGTCCGCAGCGCTCCCGGTCAGGCCGGCGAGGGAGCGCCAGGCGGCGAGCCGTCCGTACGCGCCGTGCAGGCCCGAGCCGTACGCCGGACTACAGGCCGCGGCGGTGAGCAGGACCCGGAACGCGACGTCCGGTGATGCCGGGTACAGCGTTGCCGGGGTCCCGTCCGCGGGCCAGGGAGTCAGTGGCAGCCGCTCGAAGAGGGCGGGGAGGTCCGCTTCGGTCACCGGGTCCAGCAGCCAGAACTCCTGGGCGGCGATCCGGCCGTTGGACTGGTCGCGCCAGTGTCGGACGGCCGCGCCCGACAGCTCGGCCATCGCCGGGAGGTCGGTCTCGGTGACGTCGATGTCGGCCACCCGCTGCCGCATCGACGGCGTGCTCTCCAGCGGGGGCGGGTCCAGGGGGTCCGTCCTCAGCAGCGTGGGGCGCACCTGCCAGCTCCAGTCGTCCGCCGCCCCCGGCGGGCGGCGGATCCCGCGCTCCTCGGGGAGGAGGGTCAGCGGCAGGGCGGCCAGCGGGTGGCCCTCGGCCAGCAGCGTCCGGGCGAAGGCGCGCAGTGCCGGGTACCCCTCCACCGCGTCCGAGACGAGCACCAGCTGGTGCAGCAGGCACGCCGAGAACTCGCGGAGGGAGGACGGGGACCGGGGTGCGGCGTCGAACACCACGGGCACGATGTCCTCGATGCGGTGCCGGTCGGCCACGACCGCGGCCAGCAGGCGCGGGGTCAGGGCGTGGTGCAGGCCGTCCCGGTGCGGCGAGGCGAGCACCCGCAGCAGGGCGCGCAGGCTCTCCGGCTCCGGACGCTCGGCCAGCACGTACAGGACCCGGTTCAGCACCGCGGTGCAGTGCCCGCGCCGGTCGCCTCCGTCGGCGATCCGGTCGACGAGCTCCAGCCCGAGATCACCGGTCCAGCCGAACTCGCCGACGGAGAGCCGCGCTTCGATCTCCGAGCGGGTGGCGGAGACGGTCGGGTCGTCGCTCGCGCACAGGGCCTCGACCGTGCGGGTGATGTCCTTGCCCATGCGGTGATTGTCCCCCGACGCCGGATGTGATCCGGGATCCGCCGCGCGGGGCGGGTGGGCGCGGGTGGTGGCCGACCGGGGCGGCGGGAACGGAAGTCCGGGCAACTAGACTGAATTCGCGGTTACTTCATGACACCTGGAGGGGACAGTGACGGCGGAGGAGTACTGGGAGAAGCGGTGGCCGGTCGCGCTGGCCCTTCACGAGTGCTGGCGGCAGGAAGGGTCGGTGGTAGCCGTCGCGCGCCAGGTGGTGTCGGTGCTCGCCCCCTCGGACGACCACGGGCAGACAGCCTTCGGTCTGATCGGCTACGTGCATGACGCCTTCGAGATGACCCTGGGCCAGGCCAAGGTGTTCGCGCGGTGGCACGCGATCGGCGGCGACCTGTCGGACATCGACTTCGAGCGGCGGATCGGGACCCTCGTCCCTCGCGAGACGGGGTACTGGCTCGAGCCCTCGTGAGCTTGCGGGCGGACGGGGCCGGCTCGGGCTGCGAGGACGCCGGGATGGGGACGGAGTTGCGGAGGCCGGCCCTGCGGGACGCCTCGGAGGCGGTGGGTGACTTCGGGTGGCGCCTGGTGCTGGGCACGTTGCAGGGCCACGTCACGAGGCCTGCGTGACCACCTGGCAGGGCCGGGAGGGCTGGCGAGCGCGGCGAGGGGCGGCGGCGCCGGCGGGGAGGCGGTTGGCCTCGCGCGGACTCGGGCCCTCTGGACGGCGGAAGGCCCGCCGGACACGAATCCGGCGGGCCTTCTCAGGGCTTTCTCCCAGTGCTCAGGAAAGCAGGTCGAGCCACTCCCAGTCGCCCGGCCGCGAGCGCAGCTCGCCGATCCCGTACTCCAGGCAGTCGGCGAGGCTGCGACGGTCGGTGTGAATGCTCCCCTTCTCTCCCATTCCCGGGCCGGACATGATGATGGTCCAAGGCTGTCCGCCTCGTGCCATCCTCTCGTGGTCCACCTTGAGGATCATGGTGACACCGGCGTTCGCCAGCTGCTCCATGAACCACTCGATGTCAGTCTCACGGTCACTCATCAGAACCCTCGCAACAGCTTCGCGATCTCGCCGACGTCCATCGTATGGCCGTTCTCCGTCGAGTCCGCCACCTTGCCGACCACGGCCCACAAGTCGTCGTTCGTCGGCCCGCTCATGATGTTGTTGCGGTCCATCAGCTTCTGCACGACCTCCACGGCGGTGCGCTTGTTCCCGTTGTCGAACATGTGGGTGCCGGCGATGTCCCGGATCATCACGGCCGACTTCTCCCAGAAGCTGTTGTACCGGTCCGCGTTGATGAGGGCGTTCTCGGGGGAGCCGTTGAGCAGCCGCTCTCCCTCGAAGCTCCGGTTCAGGGCCGTGATCTCATCCGGCGTGATGGTGACCTTGAAACCGCCGATGGGACACGCAGGCGTGCTGTTGTGCACCAGTACCGCCGTGTTCCCGGCGAGCACGTAGTACGTGTGCAGGGTGTTGACGGTGAGGTTGTAGGCGGGCTGCAGGGACGTCCAGTGCCGCGCGTCGGCGATCCGGGCCGCCTGCCCGTCCGAGGTCCGGACGGTGTCGCCGACGCTCAGGTCGGCCGCGTCGAGCCAGCTCTGCCGGCTCTGTGACCAGTACGGGTGGTGGTCCGTCGAGGTGACGGTCCCCGTGGAGCCGTTCGGTGCCACGATCGTGAGCTCGGTGAAGTCACGGTCGTTGGGAGTGTAGATGGTGGCGTCGACGTTCTCCGGGCTGGTGGTGCCCGTGGCCGGGTCGGTGGCGATCACCGAGTCACCCGTGCGGACCTGCTCGATCGGACGGCTCGTGCCGTCGGCCATGAGCACGAGGGTGCCGGCCGGGAAGCTGTTGAGCGCGGTGCAGACCCCGCGTGCCGTCGCGGCCTCGGAGATGAGGTGCTTGAGCACGGTCCGGTCGACATTGGGGTCGTTGCTCAGGGCCTTGAGGGCGTCCTCGGCCCCCACGCCGTCCTTCAGAGCGAGGCGGAACTTGGCGACGTTGTCGGTGACCGAGGTGATCTTGCTGATCGCCGCCTGGCTGTAACCGTCCAGCGTCGCCTGGACGGCGAGCTTGGCGTCGGCGATGCCGACGCCCGTCTCCAGGGCGAAGCGGAAGGCGACGACGGCCTTGGCGCCCTTGGCGAGGGTGCCGTAGGGGATGAAGGTGGACGCCGCCAGGGCGCAGGACTTGTTGAAGCCGAAGTCCTTGTAGCACTTGACGAAGTCGCCGGTGAGCGCGTCCCAGAGGATCTGGCCGCGGACCGCGTCCGGCGAGTAGTGCAGCCGGTAGTCGGCGTAGCCCAGCGGGACGGTCTGGTCCTGCGTGTTCTCCACGTGCTGGCTGCTGACCAGGACGGTGTCCCAGACGCTGTACTTGCCCGTGCAGGCGACGATCGACAGGCCCGGCTCCGGGCAGGTCCGCATGATGTAGTTGACGGTGCCGCTGGTCTTGACGGTGAGCTTGAGGTCGCAGACCGTCTGGCCCTTGCCGTCGTCGTGCCAGACCTTGGGGTCGATGTTGCGGATGAGGATGTCGCTGCGGCCCTGGATGAAGTCACCGGCGGTGCAGTGACCCATGTCGTCCTTGAGGACGTCGTTCTTCATGTCCCCCTGGGGGACGGCCTCGATGTAGGAGATGCGGCCCTGGTCGTCGACGACGGCGGTCTGGTCCTGCAGCTTGTCGTCGACCGTCTCGGCCTGCTGCTTCTGGAAGACCGCGGCCTGGGCGTCGGCAGCGGCCTTGGCGGCCTGGTCGGCGCTGGTCTTGGCGGCGGCCGCGGAGGCCTGGGCCTGGTCGGAGGCGGTCTTGGCGGTGGCCGCGTACTGGCGGGCCGTCGCCGCGTAGCCGGTGGCCAGGACGGCCGAGGTGGAGGCGCTGCGGGCGGCCGCGTTGGCGGAGGCCGCGGAGGCCTGGGCCTGCTTGGCGTAGGCGGCGGCCTGGTCGGCGGAGGCCTTGGCCTGCTGGGCGGACTGGGCGGCCTGGTTGGCGAAGCCCTGGGCCTGCTGGGCGGACTGG
>NZ_BAAALF010000330.1:0-4870 GCF_039528135.1 Kitasatospora nipponensis
CGTCGGGCACCGGAGGGGTGGCGCCGACGGTGGACATCCGCACGCCGCCCTGGATCCGCTGCTGCGCGCTGATCAGCCAGGTGGTGGCGATGCTGATCCCGACCACCGTGGACATCGCCATCGCCGCGCCGGAGACCCTGATCGCGGGCAGTCGGAACTGCCCGCCCAGCGGCTTGGGCCGGCTGTGCCGGCCGTGCGGAGGCTGCGGTTCCGGCCGGCTGCCGGTACGCCGCGCCGTCGCAGGGGTGCCTTCCCGGTGCGCCACCGGACTCCTCTCCTCCCCAGCCGGGCCCCGTGGACCCGCTGCCGCTACCCCAACACCGGCGTGGACACCGATGACGGGTGGAGCGTCGTCCTCGCGCGTCCACCCGCCTCGTGCGGCCTCGTCCGGCCCCACCTCGCCCGTGCCGACGCCGGGCCGTCCGCCCGCATCGACAAGGGCACGAGAGTACCAGCGCGGCCCCGCTGCGTAACCGGCGGCGTCGGACGCAGATCAATAACGCGGACCGCCTACCCCGGGAGCGGAGTTGACGTACCGTCGGATCATCGCAGCGGGGCCGGGGAGGACCCCCGCCCGACGGCGGCGTGCCGGGCGGGCAGGGCGGTGCCCGCCGCCGGCCTCGCGGGCGCGCGGGCGGGCGGGTAGGTGTGGGTGCGGGCGCACGAGGGGGTTTCGGCGGTCCTCCGGCAGGCCCGGCTCGGGGTTCGCTGGAGCGCTGCAACCCTCTGCAACCTTTGCGGCTCCCGGCGGGGCGGAGCAGGCTGGCCCGGTCCCGTCTCGCCCCGGAGAATCAGCCATGCCGCGCGATCCACTGTCCACCAGCACCGGTGCCACCCACCCGGCCACGCCGGGGGCGCGGCCACAACTGCCCTTCCGTCCGGCCCTCCCGGTCGAGGAGGTGCTGACGCTGCGCATCGCCCTCGGCCGGGACAAGGTCGGCACCGTGCCGACCCGCTTCCGCTACGAGCCGCAGCGGCCCTACGAGGTCCTGGTCACCTTCCACCTGGGCCGGCCCGACGAGGTCGACTGGGTCTTCTCGCGCGAGTTGCTGCGCGACGGCCTGCGTGGCCTGACCGGCCACGGCGACGTCCGGCTCTGGCCCGCGCACTGCCCGTGCCACGGCGCCACCCTGCACCTGGCGTTGGAGTCGCCGTACGGCAGCGCGCTGCTGGAGGCCTCCGCGCCGCGGGTGCGGGACTGGCTGGAACGCACCTATGCCGAGATCCCCGAGGGCAGCGAGCCGGACTGCGGTCCGACCGACGCCCAGCTGTCGGAGTTGCTCTTCGGCGACCTGCAGGCCGAGTAGGCCCGCCGGCGGGTCACCGGGCCGGCGGACGGCCCGGCCCGGGCGGGCGGGCGGCTCAGCCGGTCGGGTAGCCGGCCGGCCCGGGGGCCGCGGACGTCAGCGGCGGAACGGTCAGGGGCGGCACGGTCAGTGGTGCCACCGTCAGCGGTGCCGCCACGGCGCCCGCTGCCGGCGCCGTGGCGCCGCCCGCGCCGGGGGAGTTGGCGGTGCCCGCCGCCCTGCCCTGGCCACCCGGTGCGCGGGCCGGCTGTCTGGGGCTGGGCACCTGACGGGCGAGCAGCTGCGGGGTGAGCAGTTCGATCGGCCGCCGGTCGGCGTCCGCGTCGCCCTCGCCCCCCTCGCCCCGGCTGCCCCGTCCACGGCGGTCCGAGCCCTCGCCACGGCCGTCGCCTCCCCCGCCGCGGCCGGTGGCGTCGGTGCGCCCCAGGCCCTCGGCGGTGCCGCGGGGAACCGCGTCGGCGCCCCGCACCGGCTCGGCGCCCCGCCCGGGGCCGGCGGTGCGGCAGCCGGGCAGCAGCACCCCGCCACTGTCCAGCAGCGTGCGCAGCCGGCGGATGCCGGGCGCCGAGGAGGCGGCCAGCAGCTGGTACGGGTCGCTCGGGCGGACCACCTCGACCTGGACGGTCTCCGCGAACCGGTACGGCCGGTGCTCCAGCAGCCCGCCCAGGTAGCGCCGCAGCCGGGAGAGTTCGGCCCGCACGGTCACCGTGCGGGTGGGGTCGCCGAACAGGCCCTCCGCCAGTTGCGCGGCCGTGCGTCCGGCCTGGTGGGTGGCCAGCAGCAGGAGCAGCTCGGCGTGCCGCGGGCTCAGCGCGTGCGACCAACTGCCCGCGCCACCACGCACCGAGAGCTCGGGCCGGTCGGCGCTGCTCAGGTCGAGCACCAGCCGGGCGCCGGCGGACTGTTCGGAGACGGCCTGCGGGGAGCCGGTGAGCGGGCGGACCAGCCAGCCGTCGGCGAGCGGCTCGACCTCGCACTCGCCCAGCGAGGGCAGCCAGTGCACGGAGGCCGAGCCCCAGCCGTCGGCGGGCAGCCGCAGCCGGCTGACCGGCGGCAGGCCGGCGGTGGCGGCGGTCCAGCCGTCCCGGTCGACCACCAGGGCCGGCCGGGAGGACTGCGCCAGCACCGGGGCGGCCACCGTGCGCAGCCGGTGCAGGGACTCCAACTGGGCGGCCCGCAGCTCGGTTTCGGCCAGCCGGGCGGCGGTGACGGCCAGCGCGAGCAGTTGCGGGTGCACGCCGCGGGCCGGGCCGCTGAGGTCGACCACGCCGGCCACCCGGCCGGTGCGCGGGTCGCGGACCGGGGCGCCGACGCAGGTCCAGGCGTGCTGGTTGCGCACGTAGTGCTCGCTGGAGTGCACCCGCAGCGGGCGCCCGGTGCGCGCCACCGTGCCGATGCCGTTGGTGCCCACCGCCTCCTCGCCCCAGTGGCCGCCGGTCATGAAGCCGATCAGGTCGCCGCTGCGGCGCAGGTGGCGCGGGCCCTCGTGCCAGAGCAGGGTGCCCTGCGCGTCGGCGATCGCGAGGATCAGCGGCAGGTCGGCGACCGGGTCGAGCAGGGCGCTGCGCAGCGCCGGCATCACGGCGTCCAGGCCGCTGGCGCGCCGGCGGTACTCCACCTCGGCGGTGCTCAGGTGCTCGGGGGCGCGGCCGCGCTCCGGGTCGAGGCCGATCCGGCGCAGCCGCTCCCAGGAGTCGCCGATCTCGGGGCGCGGCGGCTGGCGCGGCACCTCACCGGTGACGACCTGCTCGTGGGTGCGGGCCAGCTCGGCGGTGGCCCGCAGCGAGACCTCGTCGGTCCGGCCCAGGTGTGCGGTCTCCCGCGCGGTCTCCCGCATGGTGGCTCCCCTCGCCGCGTGTCCGATCCCGCCCGGTCGGGGCGGGGTGGATCGCCCCTGACGCCCACAGCGTACGGGTGTCACAGACCGGTCGGTCGAGCGATCCTCGCATGAGCAGCGGACCTTGACGCCCTGCCGGTAGCGCTGGATTGCGGGCGGTTCGTCGGCGCACGCCGCGGGTGATCTTGGCGCGAAGCCGTCGGTCGGCCGCGGCGGGGGCGGGCGGCGGCCCGGCGGGGCGTCGGCGTCGGTCAGCCGGCGTCGGTCAGCTCGTCGGCCCAGGGCGGGTTGGCGCCGGCGACCGCGCAGGTCAGGGCCGCCACCCGGGTGGCGAAGCGGGCGGCCTCGACCACCTGGTCCAGGGTCGGGCCCGGCCGCGCCGGGGTCGGTGCCGGGTCGCCGGGGGCGGGCGGGCCGGCGGGAGTGGCGGTCAGCCGGCCGCCGAGCAGTTGCCGGCCGGCCAGGTGGTGCAGCAGGCCGCCGGTGAACGCGTCGCCGGCGCCCACGGTGTCGACGACTCGGACACGAACGGCTTCCAGGCGGGCCCGCGCCCCGTTCAGCGAGACCAGCGCGCCCTGCTCGCCCAGCGTCAGCACCACCAGCGGGACGCCCAGCGCGTGCCAGCCGTCGCAGGCCGCCTCCGGGCTCAGGCCGGGGCTCAGCAGGGCCAGGTCGTCGGCGGACAGCCGCAGCAGGTCGGCCAGCGCGCACCAGCGGGCGATGCGCTCGCGGTAGCGCTCGGGGTCGACCAGCAGCGGGCGCAGGTTCGGGTCGATCGAGAGGGTGGCGTGCGCTCCGGCGCGGGCCAGGAACTCCTCGACGACCGCCCCACCGGGGGCGCGTACCAGGGCCAGCGAGCCGGTGTGCACGGCCTGCGTGCCGGTCAGGTCGACGGCGGCGAGCTCGGCGGGCCGCCACTGCCAGTCGGCGGTGCCCTCGGCGTGGAAGGAGTAGCGGGCCTGGCCGGTGGGGTCCAGGGCGGCGATGGCCAGGGTGCTGGGTTCGGCGGCGGTGACGCAGTCGCCGAGGTCGACCCCGGAGCCGGCCAGCCGGTCGCGGAAGAGCGTGCCGAAGGGGTCGGTGGAGAGCCGGCCCAGGAAGCGGGTCGGGGTGCCGAGCCGGGCCAGCGCGGTGGCGGTGTTGGCCGGGCCGCCGCCGGGGTGCACGGTCAGGGCGAGCTGCTCGGCGGTGGCCGGTGCGGTGGCCGGTGCGGCGGCGGGTGCGGTGGCGGGTGCCGTGGCGCTGGGCTGCGGTGTGACGAAGGCGTCGGCGACGCACTCGCCGAGCACGGTGACGGCCATGGGCTCCCCTGCTGCTGGTCGGGTCGGTCCGGGGCGGTGCGGGTCGGTCCGGGGCGGTGCGGGCCGGCTCGGGTCCGCGGCTGGCCGGCCGGGCTCGGGAGGGCTGGGCTCAGGGCTGGTGGGCGCCGCCGGCCTGGGCGCTCTCCACGGTGCGGTGCAGATCGCTGTTGGCCCGCACGGTGGCGGCGGCGCTGACCGTCAGGCAGGCGGCCAGCGCGAGGGCGCCCCCCGCCCGGCGCCGGGTCCCGGTGCGCGCACGCGGCGAGAGCAGGGCCGCCACCCGGCGCGGCACCGGTCCGGCGGCCGCGGCCGGGGCCAGGAACGGGCGGGCCGGGCGCGGGGAGTGGGCCGCCGCGAGCGCGGCGCGGCCCACCGCGCGGGCGGGCACCGTCCGGTCGCCGACCGAGCGGGGCGGCGCCTCGTCG
>NZ_BAAALF010000331.1:0-4825 GCF_039528135.1 Kitasatospora nipponensis
TGCTCGCCTACGACCCGGGCATCCAGCCGAACGAGGGCGGCCTGCCCGGCCTCGCGGTCCTCAAGCAGGTGATGGGCAGCATCAACCTGTTCGGCATCATCGCCGTCGTCGGCGCGCTCGCGGTGAGCGCCGGGGTGTGGGCCTGGGGCCACCACTCCGGTGGCCACCAGGCCGAGGCCAACGGCAAGAAGGGCGTCCTGGTCAGTGCTGGCGCGGCCCTGCTGCTCGGCGCGGCGAACGGCGTCGTCGCCTTCTTCTCGACGCTCGGCGGCCAGGTCCACTGATGCGCAAGCGTTCCTCAGCCGCTGACCGTGGCGGCAACCCCGGTGGCGCATCTAGCGTGCGCCGCCGGGCGCTGCTCGGCACCGCCGCCCTGGCCGTGCTCGTCGCCCTCGCCGGCCTGCTCGCGTTTCTCACCCGCGACGGCAGGACGTCCGCCAAGGGTCGTTCCGTCACCGTGAGTTCCGCGTCCTCCCCTTCCACCGCTGCGGCTTCGGCCGCACCCGGTGATCGCGCTGCCCTTCCCGTCCCGCCCGCCACCCACGATCCGATCGTCTTCGGCAAGGCGGCGGCGTCAGCGCTGTGGTCGTACGACACGCGGTCGTACGCGCAGCCCGAGTTGCTGGCCGCGCTGCGCGAGTGGATGACGTCAGAGGCGAAGTACGCCGATACCGCCTCGGTCGATGCACTGGTGCCCTCGCCTGTGCTGTGGGGCCGGATGGCTGACAACGGCCAGTACGCGACCGCGAGCGTCAGCGAGGCACACTTCCCGGCCTCCTTCAGCCAGGCCCTGCAGGCCGATCCGGGGGCGATCACGCAGGCGTACGTCTACGCCGTCACCGTCTCCGGTCAGCAGTCGATCGGCTGGAACGGCTCGCCCGCCGGCGGTGCCGAGGCGCGCTCGACGACTCTCGCCGTGCAGTGCCGCCCGTCCCAGAACTGCGCTCTCGTCGGCGTCTTCCCGACGGTCTCTCCCTGACCCCGTCCTGAAAGGAGGTGCCCACCATGGGTGTCTGCGACCTTCCCCTGATGAGCCAGGTGTGCGATGCGGCCAACTTCGTCTCCGATCCGGGCAAGTCGATCACCGATGGCATCGGCGCGTGGATCGCCAAGTCCGCGGGTGAGCTGGCCTCCAGCGCGGCTGACCTCGCCGCCAAGGCCGTCAACGCGACCACCAGCATCGACCTCAACGCCTCGTGGTTTCGCGACGACTACGCGCTGCTGCTGCCCATCGGGCTGTCAATCATCGTCGGCACGTTCTGCATCCAGCTGATGTTCGCGGCCTGGCGCAGGGACGAACGCGCCCTCGCCCAGGCCGCGATCGGCACCATGACCGGCGTCCTGTTCTCCTTCTCCGCGATCTCCTTCACCAGCGTGGCGATCACCGTGGTGGACGCGCTGAGCGACGGCCTGTTCCAAGCCGCCAACACGTCGGTGGAGGACGCGATCCGCCGTGTTGTGAAGGTGACCGAACTCGGCGCGATGTTCAGTCTCGGCTGGTGCGTGCCGGCGTTGGTGGCCCTGGGCTGTGCGATCGGGGCATTCCTCTACTGGTGCACGATGGTGGCCCGCAAAGTGGGCGTTCTGATCCTGGTGGCCCTCGCGGTCTTCGCGGGCAGCGGCGGCGGCTGGGAGGTCGCCAAGCGCTGGCGACGCGGCTGGATCGAGGCCACCGCCACGCTGGTGGTCAGCAAGCTGCTGATGACCGTGGTGTTCCTGATCGGGGTCTCCGCGATGGGCAAGTCGGATACCAGCGACGGCATGTCGGCCCTGTCCGATGCGATGGCCGGCATCGTCGTGATGGTCCTCGTCCTGCTCTGCCCCTACGCGACGTACAGGTTCGTCCACTGGGCGACGGACAACGGCGGCCATGACGACCTGCACCGCACCGGCGTCGCCGGGATGGCGGTCGCCGCAGGTGCGGCCAAGACCGCGGGCAGCCTGGCGATGCAGGTGGGCACCGGCACGCCCGCACCGCAGGGTCCGGCCCAGGTTCCGGGCATGGGCCAGGACGGTGTCGCCTCGGGGATCGACCCGTCCGGTCGGTTCAGCAAGGAAGGCATCGACGGCGGAGCGCCGAGCACTCCGAACACCTTCCGCTTCGGCGAGAACCCGAGCGCGGGTGGCGACCGCGGCCGTGGCCTCGTCCAGCGCCCGGGCATCCCCGCCCTCATCACCCGGCCACCCGGCGGTGAGGGCGATTCCGGCACGGAGTCGGGCGGCTCTGCCGGCCAGAGCCCCACTTCGCCTGCCCAGGGCTCACCGGTGGGCCGACGTTCAGGGGCCACCGCCCACGCTCCGGACTCCTCAGGCACCGCACCGAGCTCGCCCCCGGCTCCGTCGGTCGGTGAACTGCCACCGCAGGGCTCGCCAGCACCGCAGCGCTGGGCCTTCCCCCAGCAGCCACCCTCCGGTGCCTGATCGCCCACGTCCTCGGGGCGGGCTGCCGGCCGCACGGCCCGCACCCCGCCCCGCAGCCCCCATCCGCCCGCTCACACCCCCTGGATCTCGATGTCTGACACCCCTCCCGCCACGGTGAAATTCCCGCACCGTTCCAAGCGCGGCATCCTGCTCGGCCTGACCGCCGCCCAACTGATCGTCGCCTCCCTCGCCGGCCTCTTCCTACTCGCCGTCGTTCTCACCCGCGGCGTGGTCGGCGCCATCGAACTCATCCCACTGTGGGCCGCCGTCGCCCTGTTCGTCCTCCTTCGCCACCGAGGCCGCTCCCTGGCCGACTGGGCGCCCATCGTCACCCTCTACGCGCTGCGGCGCCTGCGCGGTCAGCTGGTCTGGCTCGCCCGGCCTTCCCGGCGGCCGGTGCGCGAGGGCCTGCTGCACCTGCCCGGCACCGCCGCCAGCCTGCGAGTCGTCACGGCACCCGACCGCCGGTACGGCGCGGTCCACGACCCGCGCGCCGGGACGCTGACCGCGGTCGTCAAGGTCAGCAGCCGCGCCTACGCGCTGCTCGACCCCGCCACCCAGAACACCAACGTCAACGGGTGGGGCCGCGCGCTGGCCGCGCTCGCCCGCACCGGGCACATCGCCCGCATCCAGGTGATCGAACGCACGATGCCGGCCTCGGGCGATGCGCTGCGGCGCTACTGGGAGAAGACCGGCAACCCCGACGCGCCGATCGCCGGTCAGATCTACAGCGAGCTGGTCAAGAACGCCGGACCGGCCGCCGCCCCGCACGAGGCATACGTCGCCATCGCGCTGGACTTCAAGGCAGCCCGGCGGCTGATCAACCAGGCCGGCGGCGGCCTCGCCGGAGGCGTCTCGGTGCTGGCCCAGCTGACCGCCACCTTCGACCAGGCCGCCCGCACCGCAGGCCTCAACCCGGTCGGCTGGCTGCCCGCCACCGAGATCGCAGCCGCTGTGCGAACCGCGTACGACCCCAAGTCCCTCACCGGGCTGGAGCGCTGGTCCTCCTCCGGCCGCCCGGAAGCCGACCCCGCCGCCGCGGGCCCCGTGGTCGTGATCGAGAAGGCCGGCCACATCGCCACCGACTCCGCCGTCCACTGCACCTACTGGGTCGAAAACTGGCCGCGCACCGAGACCAGCCCCGGGTTCCTGCACCAGCTGCTCTTCAGCAGCGGGGTCCAACGCACCCTCTCCCTGGCCTACGAGCCCAAGGGCCTGGACGCGGCCATGCGCGACGTCCAACGCAAGAAGGCCAGCATCATCGCGGACTCGGCCGAGCGCGCCCGCCGGGGCCAGGTCGACAGCGAAGCCGACTCGGTCGAGTACCAGGACGTCAAGCAGCGCGAACGCCAGCTCATCGCCGGCCACGCCGACATCGCCCTGACCGGCCTGCTAACCGTCAGCGCCGACACCGAAGACGAACTACGCTCGGCCTGCGCCGTCGTGGAGACCGCCGCCGTCGCCGCCCAGCTGGACCTTCGCCCACTCACCTGGCAGCAGGCCGAGGCGTTCACCGCCGCCGCGCTCCCCCTCGCCCTCGCCGCCTGAACCGCCACCCCTCCCCTGGAATGAGCACCGCCATGCCCCGCACCAACACTCCCCTCGCGGAGGACTTCCTGCCCTTCGCGACCGCGGCGGTCGACTTCCACCGCACGCTCAACATCCCCGCAGGCCCCCTCGTCGCCTCACGCGCCGAGCTGGACAACCTGCACGCCCACCTCGTCTCCCTCCACGCCCTGCTCGACGCCCACGCCAGCCGCACCCGAGCGCCCGTGCCGATGGAGGGCGAGCAGCTGCGGGCCGCCCGCACCCGGATCTGGCAGGTGGCCGACCACGTGCACGCCGCCTACCACGCGTCCCCCCGGCCCGGCAGCGGCGAGGTGCCCGACCGCGAGGCGTGCCAGGCCGGCCTTCCCGAAGGAGCGCCCGAGCTGACGATCTGCCAGCGCCACCAGCGCACCGCCCACCGCGTTCGGCGCCAGACCACCCTGGCCAACTTGCACTCCCCCTTCACCGGCCTCGTCCGCCACTGACCAGCACTGGAGCCACCCCATGCCCAAGACCCGCGCCAGCGCCAGCCCCCTGTTCGTCCCCCGCAAGTCCTCCCGTTCAGTGGCGCGTGCCGCTCGCCGCGACTTCCACCAGGCCCGCCACAAGGCCCGCGTCGCCGAGGCCCCGCCCCAGCGCACGGCGGAGGGACTCGCCCCGGAGCTCCGGGCGACCTACCCGCCGACAGGGCGACCGGGTCCGACCTCGGCCCGTGGCGGGAAGGTGCGCCTGCCCGCCCACCGGATGACCACCGCGGTGGCGAGCGGGGCCTACCCCTTCCTGGCCGAGGGCGGCCTGGGCTCGGAGGGGATGTTCGTCGGCCGGGACGTCCATGCCGAAGGCTCGTTCTGCTTCG
>NZ_BAAALF010000332.1:0-4774 GCF_039528135.1 Kitasatospora nipponensis
CCGGGGGCCGCCGCGCCCTCGGCGCCGGGGGCGCCAGCGCCCCCCGGGGCGCCCGAGCCGTCGTCGATGATCGCCAGCTCGGCGCCGACCTCGACGGTCTCGTCCTCGGCGACCTTGATCGCGGCCAGGATGCCGGAGACCGGTGCGGGGATTTCGGTGTCGACCTTGTCGGTGGAGACCTCGAGCAGCGGCTCGTCGACCTCCACGCGCTCACCCTCGGCCTTGAGCCAGCGGGTGACAGTGCCCTCGGACACGCTCTCGCCCAGTGCGGGCAGCGTTACTGAGACCGCCATGGTTTCAGCGACTCCTATCAAGTCTTGCGTACAGGAAGTTCGGGAAAGGGAAGGACGGGACGGGCGCGTCGATCAGTCGTGCGCGTGCAGCGGCTTGCCGGCCAGGGCCAGGTGGGCCTCGCCGAGCGCCTCGGACTGCGTGGGGTGCGCGTGGATGAGCTGCGCGACCTCGGCGGGCAGCGCCTCCCAGTTGTAGATGAGCTGGGCTTCGCCGACCTGCTCACCCATGCGGGCACCGACCATGTGGACGCCCACCACGGCACCGTCCTTGACCTGGACGAGCTTGATCTCGCCGGCGGTCTTGAGGATCTTGCTCTTGCCGTTGCCGGCGAGGTTGTACTTGACCGAGACGACCTTCTCCTTGCCGTACAGCTCGACGGCCTTGGCCTCGGAGATGCCGACCGAGGCGACCTCGGGGTTGGAGTAGGTCACCCGCGGCACGCCGTCGTAGTCGATCGGCACGGCCTTGAGGCCGGCGAGCCGCTCGGCCACCAGGATGCCCTCGGCGAAGCCGACGTGGGCCAGCTGCAGGGTCGGGGCGAGGTCGCCGACGGCCGAGACGGTGGGCACGTTGGTGCGCATGTACTCGTCGACCAGGACGTAGCCGCGGTCCATCGCGACACCGGCCTCCTCGAAGCCCAGGCCCTGCGAGACCGGGCCGCGGCCGATGGCGACGAGCAGCAGGTCGGCGTCGATCTGCTTGCCGTTCTCGGTGGAGACGCGCACACCGGACTCGGTGTACTCCACGCCCGAGAAGCGGGCCTTCAGCTCGAACTTGATGCCCCGCTTGCGGAAGGCGCGCTCCAGCAGCTTGGAGGAGTTCTCGTCCTCCAGCGGCACCAGGTGCGGCAGGGCCTCGACGATGGTGACGTCGACGCCGAAGGACTTCCAGACGGAGGCGAACTCGACGCCGATCACGCCGCCGCCGAGGATGACGGCCGACTTCGGGATCCGGTCGAGCTTGAGGGCGTGGTCCGAGGAGATCACCCGGTCGCCGTCGATGGTCAGGCCCGGCAGCGACTTCGGCACGGAGCCGGTGGCCAGCACGATGTGGCGGCCCTCGACGCGCTGGCCGTTGACGTCCACCGAGGTGGGCGAGGAGAGCCGGCCCTCGCCCTGGATGAAGGTGACCTTGCGCGAGGCGACCAGGCCCTGCAGACCCTTGTACAGGCCGGCGACCACGTCGTCCTTGTACTTGTGGACGCCGTTGATGTCGATGCCCTGGAAGGTCGCGAGGACGCCGAACTCGGCGGCTTCCTTGGTCTCGTCGGCGATCTCGGCGGCGTGCAGCAGCGCCTTGGTCGGGATGCAGCCCCGGTGCAGGCAGGTGCCGCCCAGCTCGCCCTTCTCGATCAGGGCGGTGCTCAGACCCAGCTGAGCGGCGCGGAGCGCCGCGGCGTAACCGCCGCTTCCGCCTCCGAGAATGACTACGTCGAAAACGGTGCTGGCGTCGTTCGCCACGTCACGTCCTCCATGCAATGGGGTGTGGATCGTCCGGGCCGGTGCTGGTCCGGTGTGCGGGAAGCCCTTGTGGGGTGCCCAGTCGTGCCGGAAATACATCTTCGCACTTGTTCACGGCGGCTGATGTCCCGGTCCACCCCGCGAGGGGTTCCCGACGGGTCGGCGGGGGGTCCCGCGACCCGCCCGCCGTGCCGTCTGCGCAGGTCACGGCCGTGTCCCGGGCGGGTGGGCCGGGGGCTGCGCCGATCGTGGGGCGGGGTGATTCCGCCTCGTGGAACAAAGTTTCGCCCGTGGCGAACAGTCTTGCGCGGGCCGTCCACCCACTACCCGCGGGTAACCCGGGTGGACGACAGAGCGGGGTCCGGTGCGCGAACACCGGACCCCGCTGACTGTGCTGTGAACCCGTACCCGCGTGCGGGTGCGGCGAGGGCTCGTCGGACGGGCCCGGGGCTGGATCAGCCCTGCGCGGTCTCCTCCGCGAGCTGCAGCAGGGTGCGCACCGCGCTGCCCGTGCCGCCCTTGGGGATGTAGCCGTACGGCGCGCCCTCGTGGAAGGCCGGACCGGCGATGTCCAGGTGCGCCCAGTCGATGCCGTCCGCCACGAACTCCTTGAGGAAGAGGCCGGCCACCAGGCCGCCACCCATCCGCTCGCCCATGTTGGCCAGGTCGGCCACGGTGGAGTCCATGCTCTTGAGCAGCTCGGCGGGCAGCGGCATCGGCCAGGACTGCTCGCCGGCGCGACCGGCCACCGCGTGCAGCTTCTCGCGGTAGGCGTCGGTACCGGCCATCACGCCGAAGGTGCGGTTGCCCAGCGCCAGCACCATGGCGCCGGTCAGGGTGGCCACGTCCACGATCGCGTCCGGCTTCTCCTCGCCGGCGCGCACGATCGCGTCGGCCAGCACCAGGCGGCCCTCGGCGTCGGTGTTGAGCACCTCGACCGTCTTGCCGCCGTACATCCGCAGCACGTCGCCGGGGCGGGTCGCGCTGCCCGAGGGCATGTTCTCGGCCAGCGCCAGCCAGCCGGTGACGTTGACGGCCAGGCCCAGGCGCTTGGCGGCGACCACGGCGGCGAAGACCGCGGCGGCACCGGACATGTCGCACTTCATGGTCTCGTTGTGGCCGGCCGGCTTGAGCGAGATGCCGCCCGAGTCGTAGGTGATGCCCTTGCCGATGAAGGCCAGGGTGGCCTTGGCCTTGGGGTGGGTGTAGGCGATCTTCACCAGCCGCGGCGGGTTGGCGGAGCCCATGCCGACGCCCAGGATGCCGCCGTAGCCGCCCTTGGCCAGCGCCTTCTCGTCCAGCACCTCGACCTTGAGGCCGTGCTCCTTGCCGGCCGCCTGGGCGATCGCGGCGAAGGCCTTGGGGTGCAGGTCGTTCGGCGGGGTGTTGATCAGGTCGCGGGCGCGGTTCATCTCCTCGCCGACGACGGTGGCGCGCTCCAGGGCGGCCTTGGCGTCCTTGCTGCCCTTGCGGGCGGTCAGCACGACCAGCTCGCCGACCGGCTCCTTGACGCCCTCCGCGGTGCGGTAGGCGAGGAAGTCGTACGAGCCGAGCAGGCCGCCCAGCGCCACGGCCTCGACCTCGGCGGCCGACTCGGCGGGCAGCGCCAGACCGGCCTTCTTCGCACCGGCCAGCTTGCGGGCGGCCACACCGGCCGCGCGGCGCAGCGCCTCGAGCGGGTAGCCGCCCTCGGCGGCGTCGCCCAGGCCCACGGCCAGCACGTAGCCGGCCTTGATCCCGGCGGGGGCGGGCAGCTTGACGGAGTCGCCCTCGGCACCGGTCGCGCCCAGCGTGCCGAGGACGTCGGCCAGCTTGCCCTCGAACGCCTCGGTCACGGCCTCGGCGCCGGAGGCCACCACCAGGCCCTTGGGCCCCTTCGCGACACCGATCACCAGGGCGTCCGCGCGCAGCGCGGCGGCGGAGGAGGTGCTCACAGACAATGCAGTCACGTAAATGCGTCCTGTTCTTTCGCGGTCCACGGCCGGATTGCGGCATGGCAACAGCCCAAGCATGCTCCGCCGTCACGGCGTAGGGCTACGGTGCTCCCCGCATGGTAGTCCGCATAGTGGGATAACGCCGCCCCCGGGCCGGTGCCACCACGGCTCAGGGGCCCAGTGCCAAGGCCAGCAGGGCGGCGGTGGAGGCCGTCTCGACCATCGCGCCCAGCACGTCGCCGGTGACCCCGCCGAAGCGCCGCTCGCAGCGCCGCAGCAGGGCGACAGCGGCGAGTTGACCCAGGGTCAGGGCGAGTGCGAAGCGTGCGTGGCCGCCGATCAGGGCGAGCACCGAGGCGCTCAGCAGGCTCACGCCCAGCGCTCCGGACAGCGGCACGGTACCGGCCACCATCGCCCCCAGCCCGCCGGGCCGGGCCGCCGGCACCGAGCGCCGGCAGCCCCAGCCGAGCGCGCACCGGCCGGCCACCGCCGCGGTCAGCGCGGCGAGCGCTCCGCGCTCGGTCGAGATGGCGAATTGGCCTGCAAAACAGGCGATCTGACCGAGCATCACGAGCAGCAGGGTGAGCACGCCGAAGGGTCCGATGTCGGACTGTTTCATGATCCGCAGCGCGTCCTGGGCCGGTTTCCCGCTGCCCAGGCCGTCGGCCACGTCGGCCAGGCCGTCCAGGTGCAGGCCGCGGGTGAGCGCGGCGGGCACGGCCACCGCGAGCACGGCGGCGAGCAGCGGCCCGCCCCGCCAGTTCGCGGCCGCGCCCAGGGCGCCCGCGAGCGCGCCCAGCAGCAGGCCGACCAGCGGTGCGGTGAGCATCGCGCGGCGGGCCGAGGCCCGGTCCCAGCGTTCGACGCGCACCCGCAGCACGCTCAACGTGCCGAAGGCGAACCGCAGCCCGTGCACCCAGGCCGCGAGTGGGCCCCCGCCGCCGGCGGCGGCAGGTCGGTCGGCGGTCAGCGCCGGCCCAGCAGCTCGGCGGCGGTGGGCAGCCGGGCGGGCTCGCGCGGGGCGACGGTCAGGGTGGGGGTGAAGCCCTCCTCGGCCAGTGCGTCGGAGGCGGCCTGCAGCAGCGG
>NZ_BAAALF010000333.1:0-4628 GCF_039528135.1 Kitasatospora nipponensis
CCGGGGGCACCCTCGCCAACCTCGCCGAGCTGCTGCCGCAGTGGCTCGCCGAGGCCCGCGCCCGCGGGCACCGCCCGCCGCCCGCGGCGGTCCCGGCGCTGCTGGACGCCGCCCGGGCCCGCAGCGAGCTGCGCCCGGACGCGGTGGCGCTGGGCGGCCCGCTGGGCCGCTGGCTGGCCGAGCGCAACCCGCAGTGGCGCTACGTGCTGCGCACCGCCGACGGCGAGCTCGCCACCGACGGGGAGCGGATCTGGCAGGAGGGCCTCTTCGCCGAGCGGGTCACCCATCTGACCCGGCTGCGCCGCCGGGATCCGGCCGCCGCGCTGGCGCAGCTCGCCGGCACCTGGACCACCGAGCGCGCCGAGGACCGGCTGCTCTTCCTGGACGCCCTCCAGGAGGGCCTCGGGCCGGGCGACGAGCCGTTCCTGGAAGCCGCGCTGGGCGACCGCAGCAAGAACGTCCGCGGCACCGCCGCCGAGTTGCTCTCCACCCTGCCCGGCTCGGCGCTCGGCGCCCGGATGGCGGTGCGGGCGCTGGCCGCCGTGCGGTACGCGGACGGCCGGCTGCTGGTGACCCCGCCGGCGGCCTGTGACGCCGCGATGCAGCGGGACGGGATAGCGCCCAAGTCGCCGACCGGGCGGGGCGAGCGCGCCTGGTGGCTGGGCGAGGTGCTGGCGGCGGCGCCGCTGCACTGCTGGACCGAGGCGTTCGGTCTCACCCCGGCCCAGTTGCTGGAGCTGCCGGTCGTCGACGCCGTGGACCGCGGCGCCGACTGGCGCGAGGAGGTCCGCGAGGCCCGGGCCCGGGCCGAGGAGCGCCAGCGTGACGCCACCTGGGCCCGGGTGCTGCTCGGTCCGCCGCGGCGCAGGGCCGGCCGGGCCGGCAGCGGCGCGCCCGCCCCGCTGCTGGCCGTGCTGGCCGCGCGCGAGCGGGCCGGCTGGACGGCCGCCTTCCTGGGCAGCCACGGCCTGGGCGACGCCTTCCAGTTGCTGGGCGCCTGCGCCACGCCGTGGACGCCACCGCTGAGCACCGCGGTGGTGGCCGCGCTGGAGCGGGCGGCCGGTGCGGGCGCGTACCCGTGGAGCCACAGCGGGGTGCTGGGTCTGACCGAGCGCTCGCTGGCCCCCGCGACCGCGCCCGCGGTCGAGGCGCTGGCGGCCGACGCCGCGCCGGACACCGCCTGGGCGGAGACCTTCGGGCGGCTCGCGGGCACCCTGCGGTTCCGGGCCGCGATGCTGGCCGAGCTGGACGGCGGAGCCGGCACGACCGGCCCGGCGCCGGCGCACGAGGGGCCCTAGGACCAGGTCGTGGCACCCGTCCCGGAACACACCGAGGGGGCGGGGCCGGACCGGCGCACAGCCGGTCCGGCCCCTCGGTGACGGCCGACTCGGCGTCAGCCCGCGGCGCGCAGGTTGGCCTCGACCCAGGCCACCACGTCCCGGGTCGGCGTCCCCGGGGTGAAGATGTCGGCCACACCCATGGCCTTCAGCTCGATGATGTCCTCGGGCGGCACGATGCCGCCGCAGAACACCTTGATGTCCGCCGCCTCGCGCTCCTTGAGGAGCTCGATCACCTTGGCGCAGAGCGTCATGTGCGCGCCGGACAGGATCGACAGGCCGATCCCGTCGGCGTCCTCCTGGATCGCGGTGTCGACGATCTGCTCGGGCGTCTGGTGCAGGCCGGTGTAGATCACCTCCATGCCGGCGTCGCGCAGGGCGCGCGCGATCACCTTGGCGCCGCGGTCGTGGCCGTCGAGCCCCGGCTTGGCGACCACGACCCGGATCGGGCCTGACACACCCATCACTGCCTCCACGTTAACCAGCAATAACAGACCTGAGGGGAGGTTAGCGCCCCATCCCGCGGTGCCACCGGTCGGCGGCCAAAGGGAGGGGAAAATCACAGCCCCCGCCCCTGGTCGCGGGCCGGCTCAGAGCTTCTCGACCGGCGCGTACCGCAGCAGCAGCACCTTGCGGCCCGAGGAGCCGAAGTCGATGGTCGCCTTCGCCTTGTCCCCCACGCCCTCGGTGCCGGCCACCGTGCCCAGGCCGAAGGTGTCGTGGCTGACCCGGTCGCCGACGGCCAGCGCCACCACCTCGCGCTCGGTCACCTTGCGGACCGAGGAGCCCCAGCCGGCCTTCGGCGCGCCCGCCGCCGACGAGGTGCGCGAGGTGCCCGAGGAGCCGCGCGAACCGCCCGCCGACAGGCCGCGCGAGGGCGGCACCGCGGCCGCACCGGTGCGCTTCCACTCGACCAGCTCGACCGGGATCTCCTCCAGGAAGCGCGAGGCCGGGTTGTACGAGGGCTGGCCCCAGGCGCTGCGCAGCACCGAGCGGGTCAGGTAGAGCCGCCGGCGCGCCCGGGTCAGGCCGACGTAGGCGAGCCTGCGCTCCTCCTCCAGCTCCTTGACCTGGCTGAGTGCGCGCATGTGCGGGAAGATCCCGTCCTCCATGCCGGTCAGGAAGACCACCGGGAACTCCAGGCCCTTGGCGGTGTGCAGCGTCATCATGGTGATGACCCCGGCGCCGTCCTCGTCGTCCGGGATCTGGTCCGAGTCGGCGACCAGCGCGACCCGCTCCAGGAAGTCGGCCAGCGTGCCGACCGGCGGCGCGCCCTCCTCGCCCGCGTCCGGGCGCTCCCCGGGGTCCTGCTCGTACTCCAGCGCCACCGAGGCGAGCTCCTGGAGATTCTCCACCCGGGTCTCGTCCTGCGGGTCGGTGGAGGACTGCAGCTCGGCCAGGTAGCCGGTCTCCTCCAGGACGGCCTCCAGCACGGCGGCGGGGCCCGCGCCGGACTCCACCACCCCGCGCAGGCCGGCCAGCAGCGCGTTGAACTTCTTCACCGCGTTGGCCGAGCGCGCCGCCATCCCGTAGGCCTCGTCCACCCGCAGCAGCGCCTGGGCGAAGGAGATCCGCTCGCGGGAGGCGAGCGCCTCGATCATCGCCTCCGCGCGGTCGCCGATGCCGCGCTTGGGCACGTTGAGGATCCGGCGCAGCGGCACGGTGTCCTCCGGGTTGGAGAGCACCCGCAGGTAGGCCAGCACGTCGCGGACCTCGCGGCGCTCGTAGAAGCGCACCCCGCCGACCACCTTGTAGGGCAGGCCGACCCGGATGAACACCTCCTCGAAGACCCGGGACTGCGCGTTGGTCCGGTAGAAGATCGCCACGTCGCCGGGCCGGGCGTCGCCCGCGTCGGTGAGGCGGTCGATCTCCTCGGCGATGAACTGGGCCTCGCCGTGCTCGTCGTCGGCGACGTAGCCGACCACCTTCTCGCCGTGCTCGCCGGCCGTCCAGAGCTTCTTCTCGCGGCGGCTGGTGTTGCGCTCGATCACCGCGTTGGCGGCGCTGAGGATGGTCTGGGTGGAGCGGTAGTTCTGCTCCAGCAGGATCGTGGTGGCGCTGGGGTAGTCCTCCTCGAACTGCAGGATGTTGCGGATCGTCGCGCCGCGGAAGGCGTAGATCGACTGGTCCGCGTCACCCACCACGCAGAGCTCGGCGGCCGGCAGGTCGGCGCGCGCGCCGGCCGCCGGGTTGACCAGGTCGCCGTCCACCGTGCGCCTGGGCGCCGAGCCCGCCGCGCCGCCGGTCAGCTCGCGCACCAGGGTGTACTGGGCGTGGTTGGTGTCCTGGTACTCGTCGACCAGGATGTGCCGGAACCGGCGCCGGTAGTGCTCGGCCGCGTCCGGGAAGGCCTGCAGCAGGTTGACGGTGGTCATGATGATGTCGTCGAAGTCCAGCGCGTTGGCCTCGCGCAGCCGGCGCTGGTAGAGCGCGTACGCCTCGGCGAGCTTGCGCTCCATCGGGTTGGCCGCCTGGGCCGCGTAGGTCTCCTCGTCGATCAGCTCGTTCTTGAGGTTGGAGACCTTGGCGGTGAACGACTTGGGCGGGAACTGCTTGGGGTCCAGGTCCAGGTCCCGGCAGACCAGGCCCATCAGCCGCTGCGAGTCGGCCGAGTCGTAGATCGAGAAGCTGGAGGTGAAGCCGAGCCGCTTGCTCTCGCGGCGCAGGATCCGCACGCAGGCGCTGTGGAAGGTGGAGACCCACATCGAGCGGGCGCGCGGGCCGACCAGCTGCTCGACGCGCTCGCGCATCTCGCCGGCCGCCTTGTTGGTGAAGGTGATCGCCAGGATCTCGCCCGGCTGCACCCCCCGCGCGCCCAGCAGGTAGGCGATCCGGTGGGTCAGCACCCGGGTCTTGCCGGAACCGGCGCCGGCCACGATGAGCAGCGGCGAGCCGGCATGCAGGACCGCCTCGCGCTGCGGGTCGTTCATGCCCTCCAGCAGCTGGGCCGGATCGACCACGGTGCGGTGGGCGCCGTTGCGGTGGTAGGCGTCCCGGGCGGCGGCGGCCGCGTGGTCGGTCTGGAAGAGATCGTGCGGGATCTCCTCCTCGTACCCCGCGTCGGGGTCGCCGCCGTGCCCGTCGTACTCCTCCGGTGGAGGCTCCTGGGCGAAGTCGGCGAACTCCGCGAAGGCGGCACGGTCCACGGGCGCGGCGGCGGCGGGCTTCGGGACCAGGGGCTCGAAGCCGGGCAGCGGGAGGTCGTCAAAGAGGCTACTCATGGCCCTCCGAGTCTATGGCCCGCCGCCGACAGCCCGGCCGCGCGCCTACACCGCCGCCTTCGCCGTCGCC
>NZ_BAAALF010000334.1:0-4476 GCF_039528135.1 Kitasatospora nipponensis
ATCGTGCGCGGCTGACCCACCGCACGATCCACCGCACGACCCGCCTCCGGAGCCCCGATGCGGACCCGCGCAGAGCGCCGGTCCGCATCCGGGCTCCGCGCGCGCCCCGGCCGGTAGGGTGGACCCACCGGTCGGGGCCTCGCACGTCCCACCGCCCTTCGACACCCCACGGAGCAGCACGACCATGACCCTCGAACCCTTCCTGCTGGAGATCCTGGTCTGCCCGCAGTGCCGCGCCGCCCTCACCGAGTCGGGCAGCGCCGAGCAGCCCGAACTCAGCTGCACCGGCGAGAGCTGCGGCCTGGTCTACCCGATCCGCGACGGCATCCCGGTGCTCCTCGTGGACGAGGCCCGCCGCCCCGCCTGATCCCTCGTCACCGGCGCGTCCCTGGAGGCCCAGCCGCATGCTCGACGACAGCCTGCTCGACGACCCGGCCGCCCTCCAGCGCGCCGACCGGGACCACGCCCTGCTGGCCCTGGCCGGCGCCGGCGCCCGGATCCGCACCGCCCTGCGGCTCGCCGAGGCGGCCGGCCTCGCGGCGCTGCGCCCCGACGGACGCCCGCGCGGCGTCCTGGTGGCCGGCCACGGCAGCGCCCTGATCGCGGGCGAGACGCTGGGCGCGCTGACCGGCGGCGCCGTCCTGGTGCAGTCGCTGCCCCCGGTCGACGCGGTGCCGGCCGGCGGGTCCGAGCCGTTCAGTGCGGGCCTGCGCTGGCAGCTGCCCGGCTGGGCCGGCCCGCTGGACCTGCTGGTGCTCGCCTCCGCGGACGGCAACGAGACGGGCCTGATCACGCTGGCCGAGCAGGCGTACGCGCGCGGCTGCGCGATCGCGGTGATCGCCCCCGTGGAGCGCCCGCTGTCCGAGGCCGCCCTCCAGGTGCGCGCCCTGCCGCTGCCGTTCGTGCCCGCCGCCGTCGAGGAGCCCACCGAGTGGGGCGCCGAGCCCGACCTGCCGGCCGAGGACCCCGCGGCGCTGTGGGCCTTCCTCACCCCGCTGCTGGCGCTGGCCGGCCGGATCGGCGTCCTCGCGCCGGTCGAGGCCGCCCTGGAGGCCGCCGCCGACCTGCTGGACACGCTGGCCGTGCGTCACCGCCCCGACGCCGCCGCCTACCTGAACCCCGCCAAGTCCCTGGCCGGGCAACTCGCCGGCACCGTCCCGCTGCTGTGGAGCGAGGGCCCGGTGGCCGCGGTCGTCGCCACCCGCTTCGCCGCGATGCTCGCCGACCGGGCCGGTCGCCCCGCCGTCACCGGCCAGCTCCCGCAGGCGCTCACCGCCCAGCACGGCATGCTCACCGGGCAGCTGGGCGCCGGCGCGGACCCAGGCGACTTCTTCCGCGACCGGGTCGAGGAGCCGGACCCGCTCACCGTGCAGGTGCTGCTGCTGCGGCACACCCCGCGGGAGCCCGACCCGGCCGCCGGGCCGGCCTCGCCGCAGGCCGCACCCGAGCCGGCCCCGGCCACCCACAGCGGGCGCCGGGCGCAGCGGCTGGCCGCCGCGCACGAGGTGCGGCTGACCGAACTCGCGGCCATCCGTCAGGAGCCGCTGGAGGCGCTGGCCGAGCTGCTCGCGCTGACCGACTTCGCGGCCGTCTACCTGGGCCTGGCGGCCGTCGCCGGGTCCTGACCGGCCCCAGCGCCCCGACCCGCCGGTCGGCTAGGGTCTGAGAGCCCTTCCCCGGCAGCGTCGCTGCCGCCCGACACCGCCACCAAGGAGCAGGTCGCCCTCATGGACCGCCTCGCCAACACCGTCCGCCCGTACGCCTGGGGCTCGACCACCGCGATTCCGGCCCTGCTCGGCGAGCAGCCCACCGGCGAGCCGCAGGCCGAACTGTGGCTCGGCGCCCACCCCGGTGACTCCTCCCGGGTGGACCGCGGTGCCGGGGTGCGCCGGCTGGCCGAGGTGATCGCCGCCGACCCGGTGGCCGAGCTGGGCGCCGAGGCCGTCGAGAAGTTCGGCCCGACGCTGCCCTTCCTGCTCAAGGTGCTGGCCGCCGGCATCCCGCTGTCGCTGCAGGTGCACCCCAGTCGCGCCCAGGCCCAGGCCGGCTTCGCGGCCGAGGAGGCCGCCGCGGTCCCGGTCGAGGCCGGCCACCGGAACTACAAGGACGCCAACCACAAGCCCGAACTCATCTGCGCGCTGGACGAGTTCGAGGGCCTCTGCGGCTTCCGCGACCCGCTGGCGACGGCCGACCTGATGGAGCTGCTGGCCGTCCCCGGCCTCTCCCCGCTGATCGACCTGCTGCGCACCAAGCCCGCCGGGCAGGCGCTGCGCGAGACCCTGGCCACCGTGCTCACCACCGACTCGGGCGTGGTCGCGGTGCTGGTCAAGGAGCTCGCCGAGGCGCTGGAGCGCGCGCAGCGCGAGTACCCCGACTCCCCGTACGTCGACGCCTGGGCGGGCTACGCGCACACCGCCGCGCTCTACCCCGGCGACGCCGGCGTGCTGGCCGCGCTGCTGCTCAACCACGTCCGCCTGCAGCCCGGTGAGGCGCTCTACCTGGGCGCCGGCGTCCCGCACGCCTACCTGCGGGGCACCGGGGTGGAGATCATGGCCAACTCGGACAACGTGCTGCGCTGCGGCCTGACCCCCAAGCACGTGGACGTCCCCGAACTGCTGAAGGTGGTCGTCTTCGAGGCCGGCGACCCCGGGGTGCGCGGCCCGGTGGCCGGTGCGGACGGCGAGGAGCTGTTCCCCGTGCCGATCGACGAGTTCCGGCTCTCGCGCTTCACCCTCACGGCGGACGGCGCGCAGCGCCGGGTGGACGGCCGCGCGGCCCAGATCCTGCTCTGCACCGAGGGCGCGGCCACCCTCACCGACGCCACCGGCGCCACCCTGGAGCTGGCCAAGGGCCAGTCCGCCTACCTGCCGGCCACCGGCACCGACACCGCCCTGACCGGCACCGGCGTGCTCTTCCGCGCCACGGTCACCCTGTAGTCGGGG
Source organism: Kitasatospora nipponensis (assembly GCF_039528135.1). Taxonomy (NCBI): domain Bacteria; kingdom Bacillati; phylum Actinomycetota; class Actinomycetes; order Kitasatosporales; family Streptomycetaceae; genus Kitasatospora; species Kitasatospora nipponensis. The sequence continues at coordinate 2,943 of NZ_BAAALF010000334.1, forward strand.
CGAGTGAGCCGAAGGGCGCGCCGGTGCCGGAAGTGACGAGCGACGAGTGAGCGAGGAACGAGGGAACGTGGGAGCGAGCAGTGCCGACACCGGGTCGGAGCGCCCGGAGGCGAACCGAGCCCGTCGCGCCGAAGGCGGGACGAAGAGGTGAGTGCCGAGGGCGGTACCAAGGCGCTGATCGCGGCGCTCAGCGCCAACCTGGCCATCGCGGTCGCGAAGTTCACCGCGTTCGCCTTCACCGGCTCGTCCTCGATGCTCGCCGAGGGCGTGCACTCGGTGGCCGACTCCGGCAACCAGGTGCTGCTGCTGGTCGGCGCCAAGCGGGCCAGGCGCGACGCCGACGAGGAGCACCCGTTCGGCTACGGCCGCGAGCGGTACGTGTACGGGTTCCTGGTGGCGGTCGTGCTCTTCAGCGTCGGCGGCCTGTTCGCCGTCTACGAGGGCTACGAGAAGATCCGCGACCCGCACGAGCTGCACGGCTGGTACTGGGCGGTGGGCGTGCTGGTCTTCGCCGTCCTGATGGAGGGCTGGTCGTTCCTGACCGCCTTCCGCGAGGCCGGCAAGGCCAAGGGCACGCTCGGCTGGGTCGGCTACATCCGCCGGGCGAAGGCGCCGGAGCTGCCGGTGGTCCTGCTGGAGGACGCCGGCGCGCTGATCGGTCTGGTGCTCGCGCTGATCGGGGTGGGCCTGACGGTCGCCACCGGCGACGGCGTCTGGGACGGCGTCGGCACCCTGTGCATCGGGCTGCTGCTGGTGGCGATCGCCGTCGTGCTGGCGGTGGAGACCAAGTCGCTGCTGGTGGGCGAGTCGGCCGACCGGCAGACCGTGTACCGGATCAGGACCGCGCTGCTCGACACCCGCGCCATCACCGAGGTGATCCACCTGCGCACGCTGCACGTGGGCCCGGAGGAGCTGCTGGTCGCCGCCAAGATCGGGGTGCGCCGCGAGGACACCGCCGAGCAGGTGGTGGCGACCATCGACGCGGCCGAGGCCCGGGTGCGCGCCGCCGTCCCGATCGCCCGTGCGGTCTACCTGGAGCCGGACGTCTACTCGGCCGAGAAGGCCGCCGCCGGTCCCGACCCGCAGGCCACCCCGGGCGGGCCCGGCCGGCACTGAACGCACGCCGCCGGGCGGTCGGCGCGCCCTCGCGGCAGCCTCCGCCCGGCCTCGAACGCGGCCGGAATCCGTCCGTGCACCCGCCCCGCCGGGCACCGCCGGTGTAGATTCGTCACAGAGCCGAACGTCGCTGCTGATGGCGGTCGATCGGGGGAGCGGCGCAGCCGCGCACCCGGTCGAGGGAGAGAGGTCCTCCGACGATTGGTGCCCAGGCGCGGCGTGCCGGCGTCGAACAGCGGTGTGCGCACCGCGCGTTCGTGCTGCCCGTGGCCGTTCCCGTGGCACCCAGCGGACCTCACGTCCTGATCCCACGCAGCGAGGAGCTGACGCATGTCGTCCAACCCCACCGGTGACTTCAAGGTCGCCGATCTCTCCCTGGCGCCGTTCGGTCGCAAGGAGATCCAGCTGGCCGAGCACG
>NZ_BAAALF010000335.1:0-4395 GCF_039528135.1 Kitasatospora nipponensis
CACCGCCGCCGCGGGCGCCATCGGCGCGATGCCGGGCTGACCGGGCGCTGCCCCCATCGGTGCCGCGCCGGCCTGCGGGGTGCCGGGCGCCGACGCGTCCAGCGGCGCGGCCGCGGGCTGCGGAGGTGCGGGGTGACCGGGGAAGGGGGGCGTGGCCGGTTCGGTCCGGATCGCGCGTGCCGACCGGCGGACCGGTGCGGGCCGGCGGATCCGCGGCCGCGGCCGACCGCTCGAAGCCACCCAGCCGACCTGGTCGCCGCCCTCCTCGTCCGGGTCACCGGCCGGGCCGGCGCCCGTGGGGAGCGACTCCGCCGAGCGGTCCCGCGGCGCGGGCACCGTACCGGTCGGGTCGCCGCCGGCGCTGGTCCGCGCCCGGCCGCCGGACCCCCGGGCCGGTCGTGCCGCGGTCGGGTCGGCGCCGGCCAGCCGCAGCAGTTCCTCGACCTCCGCGACCGACTGGTGGCTGGCGGTGGCCAGGTCGTTCAGCTCGGCGCCGCGCTCGTAGGCCGAGCGCAGCCGCTGCGCCAGGCCGGTCCGCAGGTTGGCGGTGGTGGCGGCCCCCGCGTCCGCACCACCCGCCACCCGCGGACCGGCCTCGCGCAGGGGCTGCGCTCCGGACGGCTCCGGGTGGTCGGCCTCGTCGGCGTCCGCGGATCCGCTCTCGGCCTCTCCGGTGGACCGGTCAGTGGTGCCGGTTGGTGGACAGACCTTGGGCAGCTCGGTGGCCGGGGGACCGGCCGGGGGTTGTTGCGGTGTGTCCATAGGTATGAACGACGAGCTCATCGGTGAGGTCCTCCGGAGTACATTCCGCCCGATCCTGCCGTACCCGCCGGGGAACGTCCATGGGAACCCTTGGCGATTCGCGCGCGATCGGTCCACATCCGGTCGGCAGAACATTCGCGAGGATGACAGGAATCTGTCAAATTGTCAGCAGGTGCCAGGCCCTGACGGCTCGTCGGCCGGTGGGAACCGGTTGGACAACGGTCACGTCACAGTTGGGCGCGGCAGCAGAAGCGGCGCCCGACGCCGGACCCGAGGGGGATCTCGACCATGACGATCACGACAGTCGCACCGGAGGTCACACCGTCGTTCGCGGCGCCCGGGCCGGCCATCGGCGTCGACGACGTCCGGCAGGTCCCCCCGCCGCCGGTCGGTCCGGCCGAGGCGGTCGAGCCCGCGGAGCCGGGCGCAGAGGCGTCGGGCCGGCGCCGCAAGACCCTCTGGCTGGCGCTGCTGCTCGTCGCCGGGCTGGGGACGGTGGCCCTGATCGTGGTGCTCGGCACCGGCGTCGCCGCCAACGCCGTGGGTGGGTGCGGCGGGGCGCCCTGAGCGGATCCCGGCCCGCAGGGCCGGAGGTGCTCCGCCCGGCGGGTGACCGCGGGGCTCAGTCGCCCCGGCCACCGGCCGGCACCGGCGTCCCCGCCGTGGGATCACCGGGCCGGCCGGTCGGCTGCGACGGCCGCGGGTGCGGCACCAGGTACGGCAGCCGGTCGGCGAGGAAGGCCCGCGGGAAGGCGTCCCGCAGTCGCCACAGACCGGCGTCCACCACGAAGTGCGCCGCCACCAGGCCCAGGTACCCGCCGTACAGGGCCCGCCCACCCGGCGCGGAGGCGCCGTGCAGGTGCGAGGCCAGATTGAGGCCGGTGCCGAGCAGCAGCGCGATGTTCAGCAGCAGGGCCAGGCTCAGCAGCCGGTCCAGTCCGGCCCGCCGCCCGCCCGCTGCCACCAGGCCCATGATCACCAGGTACTGGTAGCCGTGCGCGGCCGTCAGGCCGGCGACGGCCGCGTAGGGCGAGTCGAAGCAGAAGGCGGGCAGGAAGAAGAGCAGACAGAGCAGCTGGACCAGGACGAACGGGACCGGTCGTCGCCCGCGCGGGCGACGGACCAGGAGCGCCAGACCGGCCAGTACGCAGAGCCCGTACCCGGCGGCGGCGAACGGGCGCAGCGGCTCCAGCCGCGGGTCGACCCCCAGCTGCAGCAGCCCGGGGCGCGCCAGCAGGCCCACGATCCCGGCCAGGCCGGCGCCGGTCACCGCCCGCCGTTCGGACCGGCTCAGGCCGCCCGCGCCGTAGGAGGTGGCAGCCAGCGCGGCCAGCCCGAGGTTCTGCTTCTGGAAGTGGAAGAACTGCCAGGCGAGGAAACCGGGCAGGACCCAACCGAAGGCCGCGGCGGGCAGCGCGGCCGCGAGCAGCGCCGAGCCGGCCACCAGGACGGCGGGTGCCACCAGGTACCGCCCGGGGGAGGCCAGCATGTGCCGGCGCACCGCGCCCACCGTCCAGAACCAGGCCGTGCTCGCCACGTGCACCGAGGTCCCGAGGAAGAGGAGCGTGCCGAGGGCGGCGGCCGGCGGGTGGCCGGCCGCCGGGGCGAAGGCGATCGTGACGGCGTAGCAGGCCAGCGTCAGCAGCACCGTGCCGTACAGCCAACTGCCCCGGAGCACCGGGGACATGGTCGAACCGGACACGCGGCCCCCTGATCGCTCCGGCCGGATCCGCCGCCCCTGGACAGGCCATCGACCGGCTGCTGACGGGCAAGAATAACCTCGAATCCCGCTACCTCCGGAGGACGGACATGGCCACACTCCCCCCTGCCGACCCCGTGGCGACCGCCCCCGTCGCGACCGGCCCCGCAGTCACCACCGCGGCCGTGAACACCACCGCCGTCACCACCACCGCACCGGCCACCGGCCTGGTCCGACCCCGCCGACTGGTCCCGGGTGACCGCGTCGCCCTGGTCGCCCCCAGCGGCACGATCGACCAGGAGCGTCTCGAGGCGGGCTGCGCGATCCTCCGCTCCTGGGGGCTGGTGCCCGAGGTCGGCGCCCACGTCCTGGACCGGCACCCGCGGCTGGGCCACTTCGCGGGCGCCGACGAGGACCGGGCCGCCGACTTCCGGCGCGCCTGGCTCGACCCCGGCATCGCCGCCGTCCTCTGCGCACGGGGCGGCTACGGCGCCCAGCGGGTCAGCGACCTGGTCGACTGGGCGGAACTGCGGGCCGTACCGCCCAAGGTGCTGATCGGCTTCAGCGACGTCACCGCGCTGCACGAGCAGGTCGCCCAGCGCCTGGGCCTCGCCTCGCTCCACGGGCCGATGGGCGCCGGCGTCTCCTTCGTCGGCGACGCGCCGACCGCCGAGCACCTGCGCCGCACGCTCTTCGAGCCCGACGCGGTCCGCACCCTGACCGGCCCCGCCGCCGGCCCGCTGGTCCCCGGCCGGGCCCGGGGCGTCACGGCGGGCGGCTGCGCCTCGGTCCTGGTCGCGGAGCGCGGGACACCCGGCGCCCGCCCCTCCTTCGACGGCGCGATCCTGATCCTGGAGGACGTCAACGAGCAGCCGTACCAGCTCGACCGCATCCTCACCCAGCTGATCCGCACCGGCGCGTTCGACGGGGTGCGGGGTGTGGCGCTCGGCTCCTGGGAGGGCTGCGGCCGGCCCGAGCGGATCCGCGACGTGATGCTGGAGCGCCTCACCCCGCTGGGCGTCCCCGTCCTGTGGGAGCTCGGTTTCGGCCACTGCCCCTCCACCCTCACCGTCCCGCTGGGCCTGCCCGCCGTCCTCGACGCGGACGCCGGCACGCTCACCCTCGACCTGCCGGCCCTGGCCTGAGGCGGACCGACGGATGAGTAGGGTGCGGCGGATGAGGACGCCCGAGGAGACCAGCCCGACCCCCAGCCAGCCGGCCCAGCTGGCGGCGGACCTGCTCGCCACCCTGCGCACGGCCCGGCCCGGTGGCCGGCTGCTGCTCGGCCTGGTCGGCCCGCCCGGCGCCGGCAAGTCGGTCCTGGCGCGCTACCTGGTCGGCGAGGTGGAGCGGGCCGAGGGCCCGGGCAGTGCCGCCTACGTCCCGATGGACGGGTTCCACCTCTCCAACGCCCAGCTCGACCGGCTGGGCCTGCGGGACCGCAAGGGCGCGCCGGCGAGCTTCGACGCCTTCGGGTACGCGGCGCTGCTCGCCCGCCTCGCCGCCGACCGGTTCCACGACATCTACGTCCCCGACTTCGACCGCGACCTCGACGAGCCGGTCGCCGCCCGCCACCTGGTCGGCCCGAACGCCAGGCTCGTCGTGACGGAGGGGAACTACCTCGCCGCGGACGCCCCCGGCTGGTCGCAGGCCCGCGAGCTGCTTCGCGAGCTCTGGTACCTGGAGGTCGACGACGCCGTACGGGACGCCCGTCTGCTGCGCCGGCACCGGGGGCACGGGCGCACTCCCGAGGCGGCCCGGGCCTGGATCGACTCGAACGACCAGCCGAACGGTGCGTACGTGGAGCTGAGCCGCAGCAGGTGCACGCGGGTCCTGCGGGTCGCCGAGTTGCCCCTGCCCGCCGTCGGGAGTAGTGTTCCCTAGTCGCTCGGCTGGGAGCACCGGACACGCATCTGCGCGGACGGTCCCGGGGC
>NZ_BAAALF010000336.1:0-4390 GCF_039528135.1 Kitasatospora nipponensis
CAGCCGGCCTCCCGGGCCGGCTCGGCGGCGGCCAGCGCGGTGCCGTCCTCGATCGCCTCGGCCAGCCGGTCGAGCACGGCGCGCAGCCGCTCGTCGGTGATGGTCAGCGGCGGCAGCAGGCGCAGCACCGCGTTGTGCCGGCCGCCGAGTTCGACGATCAGCCCGCGCGCCAGGCACGCCTCCCGCACCCGCACGGCGAGCCGCGGCGCGGCCGGCCGGGTGCCGCCGGCGTCGGGGGTGCCGTGCGGGTCCACCAGCTCGACGCCGAGCATCAGGCCGCGCCCGCGCACGTCGCCGATCGCCGCCAACCGCGGCTTCAGTGCGGTCAGTTCGGCGATCACCCGGCGCCCGAGCAGCTCGGCCCGGTCGGCCAGTCCGTGGGCGGCCACGTAGCGCAGGGTGGCCGCCCCGGCCGCCATCGCCAGCGTGTTGCCGCGGAAGGTGCCGGTGTGCGCGCCGGGTCGCCAGCCGTCGTACTCCTCGCGGTAGACCACCACCGCCAGCGGCAGGCTGCCGCCGATCGCCTTGGAGAGCACCATCGCGTCCGGCACCACACCGCTGTGCTCGACCGCCCACATCGCCCCGGTGCGCCCGACGCCGCTCTGCACCTCGTCCAGGATCAGCGGGATCCCGCGCTCGGCGGTGATCCGGCGCATCTCGCGCAACCAGCCGTCGGGGGCCGGCACCGCGCCGCCCTCGCCCTGGACCGCCTCCACGACCATCGCCGCCGGCCGCACCACGCCGCCCGAGGGGTCGTCGAGCAGCCGCTCGGTGTAGACCACGGCCAGCCGCTCCCCCTCCGCGCCGCCCACGCCGAACGGGCAGCGGTAGGAGAAGGGGTAGGGCAGCCGGGTGACGTCGCCCCCGCCGGGCAGCGGCTCCTTGACCGCCACGTTGCCGGTCAGCGCCAGCGCGCCGGCCGTCATGCCGTGGTAGCCGCCGGTGAAGGCGAGCGCGCCGCGGCGCCCGGTGGCGGTCTGCATCAGCTTGAGGGCGGCCTCCACCGCGTCCGTCCCGGCCGGACTGCAGAAGTGCACCCGGGCCCTGGCGGCGAACTCGGCGGGCAGGCTCGCCAGCAACGTGCTGGTGAAGTCGTCCTTCTCGGCGCTGGCGAGGTCGAGCAGGTGCAGCGGCGCGCCGCTGTCCAGGGTGCGCCGGATCGCCTCCAGCACCACCGGGTGGTTGTGCCCCAGGGCGAGGGTGCCCGCGCCCGCCAGGCAGTCGAGGTAGCGGCGGCCGTCGGCGCCCTCCACCGTCAGGCCGTGGGCGCGCACCGGCACGATCGGGAACGAGCGGGCGTAGGTCCGGGCGGCGGATTCGCGCACCCGCTGACGGCGCAGGATCGGCTCGCCGGGACCCGCCGCGAGCGCGGCGCCGGGCGGCGCGGGGTCGGGGGCGGCGGGCACCGGGGGCATGGCGGAGGCGAGGGACACGGGGACTCCCAGACTAAAAGTTAGGCAAGGCTAACCTCAGTTTATGGGGCGTCAGGCACGCGCCGTGCCCGGTTCAACGAGCTGGTCGGCCTCAGGTCACGGGTCGGCGCCCGGTAGTACGCTGCGCTGACCACGGGCCGCGCCCACCGGCCCACCGCCGCGGGCGCACCGGCAGCACGCCGCGGCCCGCACCCGCGCCCGGGAAGGCCGCCGCCATGTCCACACCGTCCGCCGACCGCGCCGCCGATCACGCCGCCGAACTGGCCCGCACCCGGGAGTTCTTCGCCCCGCGCGCCGCCGACTGGGAGCTGCGCTTCCCCGACGACGGCCCGCGCTACCGGGCAGCGGTCGCCGCACTCGGGCCGCGCCCCGGCCAGGACGTGCTGGACGCGGGCTGCGGCACCGGGCCCGCGCTGCCCGCGCTGCGCCGGGCGGGCGGCGCGAGCGGGACGGTGCTGGGCGTCGACCTGACCCCCGAGATGCTGCGGCAGGCCGCCCACGAGGGCCGCGACGCGCTCGCCACGCTGGTCGTCGCCGACTGCGGCCGGCTCCCGCTGCGCCCGGCGGTGCTGGACGCCGTCTTCGCCGCGGGGCTGATCGCGCACCTGCCCGAACCCGCCGCCGCGCTCGGCGAGCTCGCCCGGGTCACCCGCTCCGGCGGCCGGCTCGCGCTCTTCCACCCCATCGGCCGGGCCGCGCTGGCCGCCCGGCACGGTCGCGCGCTCACCCCCGACGACCTGCGGGCCGAGCCCAACCTGCGCCCGCTGCTGGCCGCCGCCGGCTGGGAACTGACCGACTACGCCGACGAGGGGACCCGCTTCCTGGCCCTGGCCACCCGGACCGGGCCCCAGGGTCGCCGGACCGCCGGGACGGCTCAGCCGTAGAGCGGGTCCTGCAGGGGTTCGGCCAGCTGGCGCCGCATCACGGTGACCAGCTCGCCGACCCGTTCGGCGAACGGCGTGTCACCCCGGCCCAGGTCACCGCGCTGCGCCCCCGGCGGCAGACCCGTCACCCCGGGGGCCGGCGCCGCGGCGCCGGGTCCCTGGTCCTCGGCGAGCCGCCAGTAGGGCGCGAACCAGTCCCGCATCCGGGCCAGCGCCTCCTCGACCAGCTCCCCCTCACCGGCCGCCCGGGCCTGCCGGCAGCGCTCCTCCACCCGGCGGACCGCCGCGTGGTAGAGCGCGACCGTGTAGTCGCTGGGCAGCTGGCGCACCGTCTCCTGGCGCACGTTGTAGACGAAGGCGTGCAGCGCCGCCCGCGCGTAGCAGTCGAAGGCCTGCCGCCACCGCCCCTGCACCCAGCACAGGTCCCCGAACGTCCCGGCCACCAGGGCCCGCAGCTCGTTGTCCTGGTCCGCGTCGATCCGCTCCTCGATGCCGGCGAGCAGGTCCCGTGAGCGCTCCGGCGCCACCCCCAGCCACACCTGCGCCTCGCACCACAGCGCCCAGCTGCCGATCCAGTGCTCGTCCGGCGCGGTGCAGGACTCGGCCGCCGCCCGGTACCACTGGGCGGCGCGCTGCGCGTCGGGCGACTGCCCCGGGCTGCCGTACCAGGCGACGTCACCGGCCAGGCAGCAGAACAGCAGGTGGATCCGCCGCCGGTCGCCGTCCTGCGGGCAGCGGGCGCGACGGATCCCCAGCAGCCGGCCGAGCCGGTCCAGCGCACCGGCGGCCTGCGCCCAGCGCGCCGCGTCCCGGCCCGGCCGCTGCTGCTCGCGGCCGGCCACGTAACCGGCCCGGAAGTCGTCCAGCCAGGCGATCCACGGCCGGTCCGCGGCGTCGGGCAGGGCCCGGTAGGCCGCCAGCAGCTCGCCGCAGAACCGTGAGGGCACCTCGGCGTCCCACCACCAGAAGACCTCGACGAAGAGCCGGATCAGCGACCGGTCGGCGGCGGCCCGGTCGGCCGGCGGCAGCAGGCCGACGTGATGCAGCCACTCCTGGCAGTTCTGCTGCCAGCGCGGGTCCTCGAACCGGCAGCCCACCGCGTGCGCCGACTCCTCGTCGACGATCTCGGTGTCGAAGGTGAGGGCCTCGCGGTAGTGCGCCTCGACCGGCCGGTGCAGCGCGGCGTACCGCTCGGGCTGCTCGGCGCGCAGCCGGCGCTCGGCGTCCTGGCGCAGGTAATCGTGCAGCCGCCAGCCCTGCCGGCGGTCGTCGTCGAAGGCGGTGACGAAGCCGCAGCGTCCCAGCCGGTCGTGCACCCGCTCGACGGCCTGCGGGATGTCCGCCGCCTCCGGCAGCACCACCCGCAGCACCTCCAGCGTGCAGCGCCGCAGCACCACCAGGCGGTCGAACAGTTCGACCTCGCGGCCCAGGATGCGGCTCACCGTGCCGTCGACGTAGCCGCGCACCGCGCCGGCGGACTCGCCCCAGCGCAGGTCACCGCCGAGCAGGTGCTCGCGGACCGGACCGGGTGGCGTGTCCGGCGCCAGCGCGCCCGCGACGATCTCGCAGCAGGTCGCCACGTCGATCGGGTGCCCACCGGTGACGGCGTGGATCGTGGCCGCGCAGGCGCGCGCCGCTCCGGACTGCCAGCCGCGGTCCAGCAGCCGGCGCACCGTGTACCCGCGGGTGTCCGCCGCCGTCATCGGGCCGAGCCGCAGTCCGCGGACCGCGGGCGCCCCGGGGCCCAGGTCGCACTCCGGGCGCCGGGCGTGCACGACCAGGGCCGGGGTCAGCTCGGCCAGCAGGTCCAGCAGCCAGAAGCCGGCCGGCTCGTCGAGCACCGCCTGCAGGTCGTCCACCAGCACGGCGAGCGGTCGGGTGCCCGCCGCGATCCGCAGCACGCCCGCCAACTCCTCCTGCATGTCGGCCAGCGCGGCCTGGAGTCGGAGCAGGTCGTCGCCGTAGGCGTAGACGCCGTCGGCGCCGGTGTCGTCGGTCCGGGCGCCGCCGACCCGGTCCGCCCTCCCCCCGGGGACCGGCGGCGCCTCCGCGGGCGGGCGGGGGGGGCGGGCC
>NZ_BAAALF010000337.1:0-4380 GCF_039528135.1 Kitasatospora nipponensis
GCCACCGCCGCGGCCGCCGCGGTGGAACTGGTCCACAACTTCACCCTGCTGCACGACGACGTGATCGACCGGGACGAGACCCGCCGCCACCGCTCCACCGCCTGGCGGGTGTTCGGCGCGACCGAGGCGATCCTGGCGGGCGACGCCATGCACTCGCTGGCCCTGCGCACCCTCGCCGAGGACCGCCACCCGGCGGCCGGCACCGCGATGCGCCGGCTCGCCCACTGCGTCGTCGAGCTCTGCGTCGGGCAGCAGGCGGACTGCGCCTTCGAGCAGCGCACCGACGTCACGCTGGTGGAGTGCCTGGCCATGGCGGAGGCCAAGACCGGCGCGCTGCTCGGCTGCGCCTGCGCGATCGGTGCGCTCTACGGCGGGGCGAGCGAGGTCGAGGCCGAGGCGATGGACGCCTTCGGGCGGCAGATCGGCCTGGCCTTCCAGTTGATCGACGACCTGATCGGCATCTGGGGCGACCCGGCGGTGACCGGCAAGCCGGTCGGCGCGGACCTGATGGTCCGCAAGAAGTCGCTGCCCGTGGTGGCCGCGCTCAGCTCCGGGACGGCGGCGGGGGCCGAACTCGCCGCGATCTACGCGATCGACCGGCCGCTCACCGAGGACGAGGTGCGCCGGGCCGCCGCCGCGGTCGACCGGGCCGGCGGCCGGGCCTGGGCGCAGAGCGCCTCCTGCGAGCGGATGGCCGCGGCGATCGAGCACCTCGCCCTGGCGGTACCGGAACCGGCCGCGGCCGACGACCTGCTCGCGCTGGCCGAGCTGGTGACCCGCCGCAACCGCTGACCCCCCGCGAACCGGACCTCCGGTCCTGCCCAGTCCAGTCCTGCCCTGTCCAGTCGGGCCCTGCCTCCTGCCCTGCCCACCACTGCCCTGCCCACCACTGCCCGGGCCGCACCGCTCCGGTGCCGCGCCCGGGCACGCTTCCGCCTGCCGTGACCGACCACAAGGACGTGCCTCGTGAGCTTTCTCGACATCTCCATCGTGGCCATCGTGCTGGCCGTCCTGGCCGCCGGGCTCAAGCTGCTGGAGCGATGCGTCCCGCACTCGTTACGCGAGACCCACAACGACGTGGCCGGCTTCATCTTCGCCGCGGTCGGCGTGCTCTACGCCGTGCTGCTGGGCTTCGTGGTGATCACCGTGTGGACGGGCAACGACTCCGCCCGCAAGACCACCTTCCAGGAGGCCGACGCCCTCGCCGGGATCTACTGGATCTCCAGACAGTTGCCCGCGCCCGAGGGGCCGCAGCTGGAGCAGGAGACGCTCTCCTACGCCCGCACCGTCATGGACACCGAGTGGCCGCTGATGGCCGATCACAAGAGCAGCCCCGACGCGACCCAGCTGGTCTACCAGATGCGCGCCACGGTCTTCTCGGTCAACCCGCAGGGCCCCCAGGAGCAGGTGCTCTACGAGCACGCGGTCAGCCACCTGGAGGACCTCGCCTCGCAGCGCCGTGAGCGGCTCACCGAGGTGGACGACGAGGTGCCGATGCTGCTCTGGGTGGCGTTGATCGTCGGTGGGGTGCTCACCGTCGGCTTCACCTTCCTGTTCGGCCTCTCCAACACTCTGGCGCACACCCTGATGGTGCTCTCGCTCGGTGGCCTGGTGGTGATCTCCCTGCTGGTCATCAAGGAGATGAACTTCCCCTTCACGGGGGTCACCGCGGTCAAACCCACCGCCTTCGACGTCTTCCTGCAACGGCTGCCCCCGCCGCGAAGTTGAAGCCGTACGGGCACCGCACGGCACCGCGCCGCACCGCACTCCCTCGCACCGCCTCGCCGGTGCGGACGAGGCGCCCACCCGCCGGGTCCTTCCGGCGGGTGGGGCGTCGTCGTCGGCAGGGCCTACGCCTCACCCACCGTCGGCCCGAACTCGACGCCGGCGTCGACGGATTCCAGGATCGCCCGCTCCCTGGCCGGCTCGATGCCCAGCGGCAGACTCCCCTGCAGGTAGGGCTCCGCGCGCGGCCCGCGCCGGCCGATCCACTCCCAGGTGGCCCGCACGCTCTGCTCGATCGGTCGGCAGCGCAGCCCGGCCGCGTGCGCTCGGAGGCTGTCGGCCTGCCACAGGCCGATCGGCTTGCCGTCGACGAACTCATTGGCCCACAGGGGGAGTTCGGTCCACTCCTGGACGCCGGCCGCGGTCAGGTGCCGGTCGTCGACCCAGACCAGCTCGGCGTCCGAGCCGGTGACGGTCCGGCAGGCCTCCAGCATGCCGCCGAAGGTGCTGGAGCCGGGCGGCGCGGTGGTCAGGTAGCTGCCGTGCCGTTCCTGTTCGGCCAGGTGCAGGCCGAAGGCGGCGAAGTCCGCGGCGTCGATCAGCTGGAGCGGCAGGTCGGGCCGCCCGGGCGCGAGCACCCGCCCGCCGCGCGCGATCCGCTCCAGCCACCAGAGCAGCCGCCCGACGTTCTCGTACGGGCCGATCAGCAGGCCGCAGTTGAGCACGATCGTCCGCTCGGGGCCGAACGCGGCCAGCACCGCCCGCTCGCAGCCGGCCTTGTTGGCGTTCGAGGGCGGCAGGTCGCCCGGCGCGTCGGCCGGGCACGGGTGCAGCGGTGACGTCTCGTCCACCGGCTCGGTGGGCCAGTCGGCGAAGGCGTGGACGGAGGAGACGAAGAGGTAGCGACCGGCGTGCTCGCGCAGCGCCCGGGCGGAGGCGGCGACGGCGTGCGGTTGCTGGCCACTGGTGTCGACCACCAGGTCCCAGCTGCGGCCGGAGACCAGCGCGGCGAGGTCGGCGTCGCTGGTGCGGTCGCCGCGCACCGCCTCGACGCCCGGCAGGTCGGGGGCGGACCGCCCGCGGTTGAAGGTGGTGACCCGGTGGCCCCGGGCCAGGGCCTCGACGGCGAACGCCCGGCCCAGGAAGACCGAGCCGCCCAGCAGGAGGATGCGCATGGTGGCGATGCTGCCGCAGCGGCCCCGGGCGGGCCAGGGTGTTCGCGTACGGCGGACGGTCCGTCAGCACGGGAGGAGGCCCGCCGGCGAGGCGGCGCCGCGGGGGAATTCCCCAGCAGATTCTCATCGCAACCGGGCATCATGACCTGTCTCAGCTGCGTCCTACAGTGACGAGCGGGGCGTTTTCAGCGGGTGGGCGAAGGCGAGGGGTTGGACGTGGCGGAGGTCGGCGGCGGGCTGGACGCTGGGGCCGAGGCGGTGGCGGACGGGCTGGGGGTGGCGCTCGGCGGGCTGCTCGGCCGGGGGGACGGCGTGGTACTGGCGGACGGGCCGGACGTCGGGCTGGCGCTCGGGCTCACGCTGCTGCTCGGCGCGCTGCTGGCGCTGCCGCCCGCGGTCGGGGTCTCCGAGGGGCTGCTGCTCGCGGTGCCGCTCGGCTTCGCGCTCGCGCTCGGCGTGCTGCCGGTGGACGGCGAGGAGCTGGTGGACGGCGAGGGCGTGGCGCCCGACGGGCTCGGCGTGGGGCTCTGGCCGCGGTCGGGGCCACCCTCCAGGGTGACCACCGCCTCCGACGGCGGCAGTGAGATCTGCGCCGTCCAGTGATCCTGCGGCGCCCGCTGGTCGTCGACGGTGACGGTCACGGTGATCCGCTGGCCGGGGGCCAGGCTCCCGGCGTCGCGGCTCAGCCGTAGCCAGTCGCAGGAGACCACGGCGTGCCAGTCGATCGGGGCGTCACCGCTGTTGGTCAGCGTGAGCACGGTCCGCGGCCCGTAGGCGCCGGCCTGCACGGTGAGCCGGGCGCCGCCCGAGGGTGTGCCCCCTCCCGCGCTGCCGGGCGGCGGGACGGGGACCGAGCGCAGCACGGGACTGTCCAGCGGGACGGCGCCGGGCGCGGGGACGGCGACGGCGGCGCCCTGGAGCGCGGGCAGCAACGTTTCTGCACCGGCCGCCGGCCCACCCGCCCGGCCGGGCCTGCCGACCGCGCCGACCAGCCCCGCCACCGCGAACCCGGAGCGGCCGCCGGGGCTCCCGGCGGCGGTGACCGGGTTCGACCCACCGTCCGCACCGGGACCGGGGAGCGCCGCGGTGGCGCCGTCGCCCGGCCGGTCCGAGGGCGCGGTGCCGGACGTCCCCCCGCCCGCCGGCCCGCCCTCGCCGGGGCCCCCCCCCGCGCCGTCGTCCACCCGCACCGCGGAGACCGTCGCGGCCGCCTCGGTCACCGAGCCGTCCCGGTGCGCCACCCAGAGGGCGGCCAGCGGCGCGGAGAGCACCGCGGCCAGGACGCCCGTGGTGAGGGCGCGCTGGCGGACCAGGACGGTGCGTTCGTGCAGGTCGCCGCCGGGGCGGTGGCGCTCCCAGAGGGTGGGCGCCCGGTGCCGGGGGAAGCCGCGCTGGTCGAAGTGGATCGACCGGACCGGGTCGGTCGCCCGCCACCGGCGGCCCGCACCGGTGCCCACGGCCGCGGCCCCGGTGGCCGGGG
>NZ_BAAALF010000338.1:0-4338 GCF_039528135.1 Kitasatospora nipponensis
CACGCGGCACCGTAGGCGCCGGGCGCCACCACGCCGGGCGCGGTGCGGGCCTCGGCGAACTGGGCGGTGGACTCGGCCGAGTTCAGGGCCTCGTCGCCACCGTCACCGCCGTCGCCGTCGGCCTTGGCGGTGGCGTTGGCGGTGGCGTCGGCGCTGAACAGGGGGGCGATGCGCGGATCGGCCGCCGCCCCGGCGGCGCGCTGGTGCGCGCTCTGCGCGAGGTGGCGGACGTCCCACGGACGGGGTGCGGGTGCGGGCGCGGCCAGGGCCTGCGTGGTGGTCAGGCCGAGCGCCGTGAGGGTGACGAGGCCGAGCAGCAGTCGTCGTCGTTGCCGGATGGGCACGATGCGGTGATCCTCCCCAGAAGGGCCAGGGCAGCGCGGTCGCGCGACCTGGCGGAGCATCACGAAGCCTGGCCGGTGGGCCCGGTGCGGGTGAAGGAAGGCACCATAACGAATCACTAAAATAATGGCAGGGCAACGACAACCGGACACGGGTGGGCCACTCAGCCGGGGACCCGCAGGGCCCTGCTGTAGACCGTGGAGCTCCGACGGACCGTCATGCCCACCCGCTCGTAGAGCGACAGCGCGCCGGTCTCCGAGTGCGTCCACAGGGTGCAGGTCCGCTGTCCTTGTCGGTGGAAGGCACGGAAGGACTCCCGCAGCAGCAGCCGGGCGATCCCGCGGTTGCGGTGGTCGCGCCGTACCGCGACCCGCTCGACGTACCCCTCACCCAGGCTCGGGACGTCCAGCGAGAGCACGGCGCCGACCATCGCCTCGCCGGCGAACGCCACCGGTGAGATCGCCGGTGCGAACGTGGGGCGCTCGATGGTGTGCCGGGCCCACTCCTCGTAGGACTTGCGCCGCTTCTGCCACTCGTCGAAGGCGTCCTCGGTGAGCTGGTGCGCGGCTCGTTCGTCCCCCGGCCGGAAGGGCCGCACCGTGATGCCCGCCGGGGGTGGTGGCACCACGGGTTCGACGGGCAGCGCGATCTCCAGCAACCACTGGGTGACGAGCGGCCCGTAACCGCGGGAGCGGAGCAGCGCGGCGGCCCCGCGATCGTTGTCCTGGACGGTCTGGGACATCCGCTCACGGCCCGACCCGACGGCCCGCGCCTCGACCCAGTCGAGCAGGGCGCTGCCCAGCCCCCGATCACGGTGGTCGGGGTGGACGTCGACCTCGGCACGCTGTCCCGGGTTCATCCAGGCCCGGCCGGCCAGCATCCCGGCGGCATCGTGCACGAGCAGGGTGTCGAGCGCCGGGTCGAGGCCGGGCAGCGTGAGATCGGCCGCGATGCTGTCGAGTCCGGTGTCGGCACGGCCGAGCAGCTCGCGCTCGCACGCGGCGACCAACTGGTGGACGGCTTCGGCGTCGGCGGCCGTGGCCGGTCGGCAGCGGTAGGACGGTGGCAACGGGAGTGGCGAGAGATCGGGCATGAGCTGACCCTGCGTCATCGGCACCCGCCCTGTCGACCCGGTTACCCGTCCCGATGATCGGCCCTGGCCGCCCGGCCGTTCGGATCGGTGTGGCATCGTGGAGCGCATGGCCGAACCGACCGACCTTCCGCTCGCCGATGCCGAACTGACGGCCTTCATCGAGGCCGTTCGGCAGGACCCCGGACCCCCGGCCCGCGCCGTGGGCGCGGCCGAGTTGCGGCGTGCGCAGCGACTGCGCGGACAGGCCCGGCCGCCCGGCCCCGAGCTCGCCCACGTCGAGGACCTGACGGTCGGCCCGACGGCCGTGCGGGCCCGCCTCTACCGGCCTGCGGAAGTGGGCCCCGCGCTGGTGGTCTTCCTGCACGGCGGGATGTGGACGATCGGCGACCTGGAGTCGCACGACCGGATGTGCCGCCGGCTGGCACTCGGCGCCGGTACCGCGGTGCTCGCCGTCGACTACCGCCGGGCTCCGGAGCACCCCTGGCCCGCCGCCGTGGACGACTGCGTGGAGGTCGTCCGGTGGGCCGTCGCCGGCGGGGGCCGCGGCACGGCGATCGCGGGCCCGACCGTGGTGATGGGTGACAGCGCCGGCGGGAACCTCGCCGCGCTCGCCTGCCTGCGGCTGCGCGACGAGGGCGGACCGCTGCCGGCCGCCCAGGTCCTGGCGTACCCCAACACCGACCTGACCCTCTCCCGTCCCAGCACCCGGTCGAAGGCCACGGGGTGGGGGCTGACGACCGACGACGTCGCGTGGGGGGCCGAGCAGTGGGTGCCGGACCCGTCCCGGCGCGCCTCCCCCGAGGTCAGCCCGCTGCACGCCCTCGACCTCGGCGGGCTCCCGCCGGCCGTCGTGGTCACCGCGGAACACGATCCGCTGCGGGACGAGGGCGACGCCTACGCCGCCCGGTTGGCCGCCGCCGATGTCGCCGTCCGGCACCGTCGCGAGGCCGGGATGGTCCATGGATTCCTCACCCTCGACACCCTGTCGCCGGCCGCCGCGGCGGCGGGCGACAGGGTCTTCGCGGAGGTCGCCGACCTGCTCCACCGGATCCGCTGACGCCGGCCCGACGCCCCGATGGTCACAGGCCGGTGAGAGGGCTCGCTCAGGCGGTTCACAGCTTCGGGCCGGAGCGTTGCGCCCATGACCAGAACCAGCCCCGTCTCCTCGGACCCTGCCCCGGCCCCGGACGCGTCGGCGCCCGCCGCGGACCGGCAGCCCCCGCCCACATACGGGTGGCGGCAGCTCCCGCCCCCGCACCCGGCGCGACCGCTCTTCCCCGCGCGCCCACCCGCCGCCGGTGCGGACCGGTCCGCTCCCGGTGCGCGTGGACCGCGCGGCCTGGCCCGGCGGGTGTGGCGCGGGCGTCCCGAGGATCCGGCCTGGGTGCGGCCGGCGCTGCTGGCCCTGCTGGCGGCGACCGCCGTGCTGTACAGCTGGGACCTCAGCGCCTCGGGCTGGGCCAACTCCTTCTACTCGGCGGCGGTGCAGGCCGGGACGCGGAGCTGGAAGGCGTTCTTCTACGGCTCCTCCGACGCCGCCTCCTTCATCACGGTCGACAAGCCGCCGATGTCGCTGTGGCCGATGGAGCTGTCCGCGCGGATCTTCGGGCTCAGCTCGTGGAGCGTGCTGCTACCGCAGGCGCTGATGGGCGCGGCCACCGTGGGGAGCGTCTACGCCACGGTGCGCCGGCGGTTCTCGCCGCTGGCCGGCCTGGTCGCCGGCGCGGCCCTGGCGCTGACACCGGTCGCCACCCTGATGTTCCGCTTCAACAACCCGGACGCGCTGCTGGTGCTGCTGATGGCGCTGGCCGCCTACACGCTGCTGCGCGCCGTCGAGACGGCCGGCACCCGCTGGCTGCTGCTGACCGGGGTGCTCTTCGGCTTCGGGTTCCTGACCAAGACGCTGCAGGCCTTCCTGATCCTGCCGGCCTTCGCGCTGGTCTACCTGGTGGTCGCGCCCACCGGCCTGTGGCGGCGCATCCGCCAACTGCTGGCCGCGGGGCTCGCGCTGGTGGTGGCGGCCGGCTGGTGGGTGGCGGTCGTCCAACTGGTGCCCGCGGCCGACCGGCCCTACGTGGGCGGCTCGCAGGACAACAGCTTCCTCTCGCTCACCTTCGGCTACAACGGGTTCGGGCGGCTGACCGGTGACGAGACCGGCAGCGTCGGCGGCGGTGCGCCGGGCGGTGCCACCGGCGGGCCCGGCGGCATCGACGGCGCCCTCGGCGGGGCCGCCCTCCCCGGTGGCGGGGGCGGGCGCGGCGGCGGGATCTGGGGCAGCACCGGCCTGACCCGACTCCTCGACGGCGACATCGGCGGCCAGATCGCCTGGCTGCTGCCGGCGGCCCTGCTGCTGCTGGTCTTCGGCCTGTGGGCCACCCGCCGCTACGCGCGCACCGACTCGGCACGCGCCGCCTTCCTGGTCTGGGGCGGCTGGCTGCTCTGCACCGGACTGACGTTCAGCTACATGGGCGGCATCTTCCACCAGTACTACACGGTCGCCCTGGCCCCCGCGATCGCCGCGCTGTGCGGGATGGGCGTGGACGGTCTGTGGCGGGCCCGCCACCGGCTCGGGTACGCGGCGCTCGCGGGCGTGGTGGTCGCCACCACCGCCGTCTGGGCGTTCGTGCTGCTCGGGCGCAGCGGTGACTTCCTGCCGTGGCTGCGCTGGACGGTGCTGACCGTCGGGCTGGCGGTGGCTCTCCTGCTCCCGCTGGCCGGTCGGCTGGCGGGCCGGGTGACCGGGCGGGTGGGCTCGCGACTGGCGGCCGTGACCGGGCTGGCCGCCCTCGCGGTGGCGCTCGCGGGACCGGCGTCCTACGCGCTGGACACCGTCTCGACCGGTCACACCGGATCGATCGTGACCGCCGGGCCGCGGGTGCAGGGCGCCGGCGGGCCGGGCGGGA
>NZ_BAAALF010000339.1:0-4303 GCF_039528135.1 Kitasatospora nipponensis
CCCCGGCGAGCCGGACGGTCCGGCGCGCCCGGCAGGGCCCGGCGGCCCGCCCCGCCCCGGTGCCCCGGGCGGGCCCGGCGGCCCCGGTGGTCCCGGTGCGCCGACCACGCGTCCGGTCGCCCGGTCCCGCTGGCCGCGCCGCCGCAAGATCAAGTACGTCGCCCTCGGGCTGGTCGGCGCGCTGCTGGCCACCGTCGTCGGCACCTACTTCTGGGCCGACTCCCGGCTGCACCACGAGAACGTCCTGGTCGGCTACGACGGGCGTCCGGCCGCCGGCAAGGGCACCAACTGGCTGATCGTCGGCTCGGACAGCCGCGACGGCCTGAGCGACACCGAGAAGCAGGACCTGCACACCGGCTCGGACACCGGCAAGCGCAGCGACTCGATGATGATCCTGCACATCGGTGACCACGGGAACACGCTGATGAGCATCCCGCGCGACTCCTGGGTGCCGATCCCGGCCCACCAGGACACCTCCGGCAGCGGGAAGAACATCCCCGCCACCACCTCGAAGATCAACGCGGCCTTCAACAACGGCGGCGCCCAGTTGCTGGTGCGCACCGTGGAGACCAACACCGGCATCCACATCGACCACTACGCGGAGATCGGGTTCGCCGGCTTCGTCGGCATCGTGAACTCGGTCGGCGGCGTCGACATGTGCATCGAGAAGGACATCCAGGACCAGGACTCCGGCCTGAACCTCAAGGCCGGCTGCCAGACCCTGAACGGCCAGCAGTCGCTCGCCTTCGTGCGCGAGCGCCACCAGATGGCCGACCAGGACCTGGGCCGGATGCGCAACCAGCAGAAGTTCCTCAGCGCGCTGGCCCACCAGGCGGCCTCCCCCGCCACCCTGCTGGACCCCTTCACGCTCTACCCGCTGATCGGCTCCGGCCTGGACACCCTGATCGTCGACAACGACGCCGGGCTGACCGACCTGGCCACCCTCTTCGAGGCGATGAAGGGCGTCACCAGCGGCGACGGGAAGAGCATCACCATCCCGATCGGCAACCCGGACTACCGCACGGCGAGCGGCGAGTCGGCGGTGAAGTGGGACCCGACGAAGTCCAAGCAGGTCTTCGAGGCGATCAAGAACGACACTCCGGTCCCGTCCTGAGTCCCCCTCCCGGGCCCCTCTCCTGAGGCCGCTCCGGGACCGGACGACGGAGACGGACGGATCACCCACGGGCGCGGGGCCGGCGAGTACGCCGGCCCCGCGCCTGCGTGGTCCGCCCGCGCGGGCGGACGCCTCAGGACGGCCGGGCGGAGCGCAGGGCCCGGGCGTCCTCGATCCGGCCCTGCAACGCGGCCAGCAGCCCGCGCAGGATGGTGATGGTGCCCTCGTCGGTCAGGTCGCCCTGCGCGTCGAACCGCTCGTGCGAGCGGAAGGCGACCAGCTCGGGCTTGACCACCACGTCGCTGTCGGTCCAGACGAAGATCTGTCGCAGCGCCAACTGGGCCCGCACCGAGCCGAAGTTGGTCGGCGCCGCGCCCATGATGGCGATCGGCTTGCGGGAGAGCGGCACCCCCTCGGCCTTGGTCCAGTCGGTGCTCACCCAGTCGAGCGCGTTCTTCAGCACGCCCGGCACCGAGTAGTTGAACTCCGGCGTGGCGATGAGCAGGCCGTCCGCCTCCGTGATGGCGCGGCGCAGCGCCTCGACGACGGCCGGGCGGCGGTCCGGGTGGTCGAGGTCCTGGTCGTAGGGCGGGATCTCGCGCAGGCCGTCGTAGATCTCGATCTCCAGGGCCGCCGGGGCGAACTTCCGTGCGGCGCGCAGGAGCTGCGTGTTGTGCGAGTCGGCGCGCAGCGAGCCGGAGATGGCCAGGATCCTGGAAACGCTCATGACGGGGTGCTCCTCGCATACGGGTGGCGGGCGCCGCGGGACGGACGGCGCCGTAGGGCGGCCGGGCCGGCGGGCCGAGTGGCCTGACGCCGAACAAGCTAAACCGTTCAGTTCATGTCGTCAACCAGACAGTTCAGTCTTGACAGTGAACTGAATCGTCTAGTTCACTCAAGCCCATGACGACGACCACCGGTACCGCCACTGCCACCGCCGCCCCCGCCGGGACCCGGCCCACCCCCTCGACCCGCTCGACGGTCGAGGTGATCGACCCCGTGCACACCCTGGAGGGCGCCGGGTTCCCGGTCCGCCGCCCCTTCCCGGTTCCCGAACTGCCCTTCCTGGACCCGTTCCTGATGATCGACCAGACCGGCCCGCTGCTCCTGGCCCCCGGCGAGGCCAAGGGCGCCCCGGACCACCCGCACCGCGGGTTCGAGGCCGTCTCCTACGTCATCGAGGGCGCCATGGAGTACGCCGACTCGGCCGGCCACCGCGGTGTCACGGGCCCCGGTGACGTGCAGTGGCTCACCGCCGGCGCCGGCATCGTGCACTCCAACATGCCCTCCGCCGAGTTGCTCGAACGAGGCGGCCGGCAGCACCTGGTGCAGATCTGGGTGAACCTCCCCGCCCGGCTCAAGGGCCTGCCGCCGCACACCCAGAACCACGGGCCGGGGACCATCCCGACGGTCCCCACCGGCGACGGCGGCGAGTTGACGGTGATCGCCGGCAGCACCCACGGGGTGACCGGGCCGTTCGACACCCACCTTCCGGTCCTGCTGGTGCACGCCCGGCTGGCGGCCGGCGGGCGCGCCGAGTTCACCGTCCCGGCCCATCACAACGCCGCCGTCTACGTGCTCTCCGGCGCCGCCGCCGTGCCGGCCGCCGCACTGGCGGACGGCCGGCTCGCGGTGCTCGCCCAGGACGGTGAGCGGATCGTGGTGACGGCGCCCGGCGACGCGGCCGAGGTACTGGTCCTGGCGGGCGAGCCGATCGGCGAGCCGGTGGCCCGCGGCGGACCGTTCGTGATGAACACCGTCGAGGAACTCCGCCAGGCGCAGGCGGACTTCGCGGCCGGCCGGCTGGGCCGGAGCACGTCGTGAGCACCGTGATGCTCCCGGCCGCGGTGGAGGCGGCGCGCTCCGCCGCGGGCGTGCGGCGCGGTGACGGTGGCGGCAGCGCCGACGGTGGCGCCGGCGTGGGCGGTCCGGACGGTCGCCCGACGGGGACGCGGTCCGCGCAGGGCCGGTCCGCCTCGCCCGGCCCCCGGGACGGGCGGGGTGCACCGGAGCGGCGGCGGTCCGGGGTGCTGCTGGCCGCCCTCGCCGCGCCGGCCGCGGCCGGGATCTCCGGCCCCAGCCTCACCTTGCCCGCGATCGCCCACGACCTGCGGATCGGCTCGGCCCCGGTGGCCTGGGTGATGACCGCCTACACGCTCGGCATGCTGGTGGGCACTCCCTTGCTGGCCGGCACCGCCGGCCGGCGCGGCGTGCGACCACTGCTGACCGTCTCGGGCGTCCTGCTGGCGCTGGGTGTGGTGCTGACGCTCGCCGGCCACGGCCTGCCGCTGCTGATCGTGGGGCGCGCGACGGAGGCGATCGGCGCGGCCGGCTTCAACACCGCGGCCTTCCAGCTCGCCGGCCGGGACCGGACCGGGCGGGCCGCCGGACTGGTCGCCATCGGCAGCGCGGCCGGCGGCACCGCCGGGCTGTTCGTCGGAGCGGCGGTGGCGCAGTTGATCGGCTGGCAGGCGGCGCTGGTGCTGCCGGTGTTCAGCCTGCTCCTGCTGCCGGCACTCCTGCCGACGCTCCCGGCGGCCGACGTGCCGCACGGGACCGAGGTCGCGCGGAAGGCGAGCGGAGTGCGCCGGCTGCCGGCCCTCGCCCCGCTTACCGGCCGCCGCTTCCGGCTGGCCGCCGCGCTGATGCTGCTGCTCTCCACCGTGAACTTCGCCCTGGTCTACGGCGCTCCCCGGCGCGCCGCCCACCTCACCGGCTGGGCCCCCGTGCAGACCGGCGCCGTGGCCTCGCTCGTCGCCCTGGCCGGCGCGCTGCTCTCCTGGGTCCTGGTGCGGGCCGCAGGGCGCCTGGGCGCGCGCCGGACGGGCGTGGTGCTGGCCGGCGGCTCGCTCGGCGCGCTCCTGCTGGCCTCGGCCAGCCCCTGGGCACCGGGCGTGCTGCTGGGGACGGGGCTCAGCGCCTTCGTCACCGCGTCCGGGCAGGGCGTGCTGACCGGTGTCGCCGCGAGCGACGCACCCGGGCCACGCCGTGCGGAGGCGATCGCCCTGTTCAACCTGGTCTTCCTGCTCGGCGCCTCGCTAGGGCCGCAGCTCGCCGCCGTGGCGCACCGAACGGTTCAGTTCATATACTGAGGCTTTCGTCCCCTTTCTCCGTGCGGGAGCCGGCCCCGTCACCCCCTCGGCCCGCCGCCCCGCACCACCTCACTCGACCCCCGCGAGGAGCAGACCG
>NZ_BAAALF010000340.1:0-4303 GCF_039528135.1 Kitasatospora nipponensis
CGCCTCGGTCACCCCCGGTCCGGCCACCTCCGACGCCGTCCTGCACAGCGCCACCGGGCCGATCGGCGCGGTGGCCACCGTCGGGGTCACCGACCGGGGTTGGGGCAGCGCCGTCACGCTGAAGCTGGCCGGGGTGAGCGGGCCGCGCACCTGCGCGCTGCTGGCGGTGCCGGTGGCCGGCCACGGCGGGCCGCAGACGGTCAGCAGCTGGCAGGTGCCGGCCGCCGGCTACGGCCCGCGCTCCGGCGCCGACCTGCAGATCGCCGGCGGGACGGCCTACCACCCCGCCGAACTCGACCACTTCGAGGTGCGCGACCTCGGCAGCGGTCAGCTGCTGGTCTCGATCCCGGCCACCTGACGCCCCGCGCGCAGCCCGGCCGTCGCGCCGCGCAGCGCGACCGCCGGGCGGTGGTGGGGCCGCGGGTGGTCGGGCCGCGGGTGGTCGGGCCGCGGGTGGTGGTGGGCGAGCGCGGCGTGCGGGTCGCCCCCGCCACGGGTGGGGGCCGGGTCGGCGTGCACCAGGGCGCCGGCCAGCCGGGGCAGCGCGTGCAGCAGGGCGTGCTCGGCCTCCACCGCGAGCCGGTGCGCGGCCCGCACGCTGAGCGTGCCGTCCACCTCGATCGCCACCTCCGCGCGCAGCCGGTGCCCCAGCCAGCGCAGCCGCAGCTCGGGGACGCCGCGCACGCCGTCCACCGCGTGCAGGGCCGCCTCGGCGGTGTCCACCAGCGCGGGGTCCACGGCGTCCATCAGCCGCCGCCAGACCTCGCGGGCGGCGTCCCGCAGGACCAGCGCCAGGGCGACGGTGATCAGCAGGCCGACCAGCGGGTCGGCCAGGTGCAGGCCGAGCGCGGCGGCGCCCGCGCCGAGCAGCACAGCCAGCGAGGTGAAGCCGTCGGCGAGGGCGGGCAGGCCGTCGGCGACCAGCGCGGCCGAGCCGATCCGGCGCCCGGTGCGGATCCGGTAGCGGGCCACCCACTCGTTGCCGACGAAGCCGGCCAGCGCGGCGGCGGCCACCGCCGGCAGGTGGGTGACCGGCTGCGGGTGGGCGAGCCGGTCCACCGCGATCCACCCGGCGACGACGGCGGAGACGGCGATGGTGAGCACCACGGCAACGCCCGCGAGGTCCTCCGCGCGGCCGAAGCCGTAGGTGAAGCGGCGGGTGGCGGCGCGGCGGCCGAGCAGGAAGGCGACGGCGAGCGGCACGGCCGTCAGCGCGTCGGCGGCGTTGTGGACGGTGTCGCCGAGCAGCGCGACCGAGCCGGACAGGGCGGCCACCAGGGCCTGCACGGCGGCGGTCAGGGCCAGCACGGCGAGCGAGACCCAGAGCGTGCGCAGGCCGTCGGCGGAGGCTTCCAGCGCGGCGTCGACCTGGTCGGCGCTCTGGTGGCTGTGCGGCCGCAGGGCGTGTGCGAGGCGGTGGCGCAGGGCGGACCAGCGGTGGGGGCGGGGGTGGGGGTGCCCGTGGTCGTGGCTGTGGTCGTGGTCGTGCGCGTGGTCCTGCGGGTGAGCGTGCGGGTGCGGGTGCTGCTGGTGGTCGTGCTGGTCGGTGCTCAACGCGACTCCTCTCGCCGGGGCCGGCCCGAGCCGGTGGACATCACCGGCCCGCGCCCCTCATTATGTGCGTATGAGTGCACGCATGCACCTCTCAGCTGCACATGCTGCGCAGGAGCCTGACGACCGCGAGCGGCTGGCCGTCGCCGCCGAGGTCCTCGGCCTGCTCGCCGACCGCACCCGGCTCGCCCTGCTGCGCCGGCTGGCGGACGGCGAGGCGGACGTGACCACGCTGACCGAGGCCTGCCAGGCGGCCCGGCCCTCGGTCAGCCAGCACCTCGCCAAGCTGCGGCTGGCCGGCCTGGTGAGCACCCGCAAGGAGGGCCGGCGGGTGGTCTACGCGCTGCGCCACGGCCACCTGCGGCGCCTGGTGGCGGAGGCGCTGAACGTCGCCGACCACCAGATCGGCCACCTGCCACCGCACGACTGACGCCGCCCGCCGGCCGCCGCCGCACGACTGGGGGCCGCCGCGCCACGGCCGGTCCCGGTGTCAGTGCCGGCTGCCAGGATCGGGAGATGACGCAGACCCCCGGAACCGAGCCGCTGGCCACCGCCGTCGCCACCTACTGGAACGCCGCCGCCCCCGCCTTCGACGACGAGCCCGACCACGGCCTGCGCGCCGCCGCCACCCGGGCCGCCTGGGCCGCGCGGCTGGCCGGCTGGCTGCCCGCCGGGCCCGCCGACGTGCTGGACGCGGGCTGCGGCACCGGCTCCCTCGCCCTGCTGGCCGCCGCCGACGGTCACCGGGTCACCGGGGTGGACTGCGCCGCCGCGATGATCGACCGGGCCCGCGCCAAGTTCACCGCGGCCGGCCTGCCCGGCACCTTCCTGGTGGGCGACGCCGCCGCGCCGCCCACCGCGCACCGGGCCTTCGACGTGGTGCTGGTGCGCCACCTGCTCTGGACGCTGCCCGACCCGCACGCCGCGCTGCGCGCCTGGGCCGAGCGACTGCGCCCGGGCGGCCGCCTGGTGCTGGTCGAGGGGCGTTGGCGGCAGAGCGCCGACCCCGCGCCGTACGTGCCCGGTGCCGGCGCGTTGCCGTTCGCCGGCGGGGTCGGCGCGCGGACGCTGGCGCAGGCCGTGGAGCCGCTGGCCGCCACCGTGCGGATCGAGCGGCTCGACCAGGAGCCCGCCCTCTGGGGGCACCCGGTGCAGGACGAGCGCTACGCCCTGATCGCCCATCTGTGATCGCTCGGCAACCGCTGCGGCGGGCCGTGGTGGTGCGGCCCGCCGGCTCGCCGGCCGCGGCGCGAGCTTGCTGATCAGGACCGTCGCCGCCTACGGTGTTGTCCGCCGTGGTGTTCGGGAATTCGGTGACGGACCTTCAGGGGTCCCAGACCGGAGCGGCCCTCGCCACTGTGATCAGGGAGTTCCCCCGCCGTACCCGCCGCACTCCGGCGGCGGTCACTGGGCGCGCAAGCGGCCGGGAAGGCCGGGCGGAGGGAGCGTCGGACCTGTCAGCCAGGAGACCGGCCACGGCACCGCGTTACCCATCCACGAGGTGCTGGAGAGGCTGCCCCCGACATGACTCTGCCCGAAACCGCCGCCGCCGCGGCGTCGACGACCGACGCCGCATCGACCCAGGTGCCGGCGGTCTTCCGCTGGCAGCGCAAGGACTGGATACGGACCGGCGGCCTGCTCGCGGTGATCGCCGCCATGCACGTGGTCGCCTTCGGGATCCTGCTGGCGGTGGTGGCGCCGCACCACTACACGATCGGCACCCAGGTCTTCGGCGTCGGCCTCGGGGTCACCGCCTACACGCTGGGCATGCGGCACGCCTTCGACGCCGACCACATCGCGGCCATCGACAACACCACCCGCAAGCTGATGGCCGACGGCAAGCGGCCGGTCTCGGTGGGCTTCTGGTTCGCGCTCGGCCACTCCACCATCGTGGTCGTGCTGGCCGGCCTGGTCGCCGCGGGCGCCCACGTGGTGGGCACGCTCACCGACGACGACTCGGGGGCGCACAAGCTGCTGGGCGTGGTCAGCACCAGCGTCTCCGGCGGGTTCCTCTACCTGATCGCCGCGCTCAACCTGGTCTCGCTGGCCGGGATCTACCGGGTCTTCACGGCGATGAAGGGCGGTCAGTTCGACGAGCACGAGCTGGAGAAGCACCTGGACGGCCGGGGCCTGATGAACCGCGTGCTGGGCCGGCTGACCAAGTCCATCACCCGGCCCGGCCAGATGTACCCGATCGGCCTGCTCTTCGGGATCGGCTTCGACACCGCCACCGAGGTCACCCTGATGGTCATGGCCGGCTCCGGCGCCTCCGCCGGCCTGCCGTGGTACGCGATCCTCTGCCTGCCGCTGCTCTTCGCCTCCGGGATGAGCCTCTTCGACACCCTCGACGGCACCTTCATGAACTTCGCGTACCAGTGGGCCTTCGCCAACCCGGTGCGCAAGGTCTTCTACAACCTCACCATCACCGGCCTCTCCATCGCGGTGGCGTTCCTGATCGGCACGGTCGAGCTGGTCTCGGTGCTGCACGAGCAGCTCGACCTGACCGACCCGGTGACCGGCTGGATCTCCTCCATCAGCCTGAACAGCGCGGGCTACCTGATCACGGCGCTCTTCGTCGCGGTCTGGGCCTGCGCGCTGGGCTACTGGCGCTTCGCCAGGGTGGAGGCCAGGTGGAGCCGCCGAACCGGGCGGTGAGCCCGGCCGGCGGCCTACGGGCAACGCGGGTCAGTGCCAGGTCCAGCTCTGGTTGTCCCAGCCGTTGCAGTCCCAGAGCTGGACCTTGGCGCCGTTG
>NZ_BAAALF010000341.1:0-4236 GCF_039528135.1 Kitasatospora nipponensis
CCATCGAACGCCGCGTCCTGCGCAGCCGCGGCCTCCTCCAGACCAACCGCTGACCCCACCACCCCTCGCCCCTTGACGTGACGATCGGAAAGAATGGTAGCGTCTGAGTATCGTTCATTGAGAGAATGATTCAAGGGGGAAGATATGGGCATCCCGAGCCTCCCGGCCAGGCCGGCGTTCGCGGCGTCGGTCGGATCGAGCCCGGCCGCACTGGTCCCGACCCGGTGGGTGCGACAGTGATCTGGCATGCCGTCAAGGATGCGAACGCTGCCCTGGCCTTCCTGGTCGAACTCGCCGTCTACGCCGCTGCGGGGTACTGGGGTTTCACCCGCGGCGGCGGCCTGCCCAAGCGTCTGCTCCTCGCCGTCGGCGCCCCGGCCCTGCTCATCGTGGTCTGGGCCCTGTTCGGCGCACCCAGCGCGACCCACCCGGTCCACGGTGCGGCCCGCGCCCTTCTCGAACTCTGCTGGTTCGGCAGCGGAGCCGCCGCCCTCGGGATCTCGCGCGGGCCTCGCGCGGCGCTCTGGTTCATCGCGGCCTACCTGCTGGGCACAGTGATCCAGTTCATCTGATCCGGGACGGATTGCCTGGGGCTGGGGCTGGGTTCGGCCGGTCCATGCCCAGGGCCCCGTGCCCCGTGCTCAGCCCCCGGTGCGCCGGCGTTCGCCGACCGGATCCGGACGTCCGTCAGGGCCGGTTCGGGTCGGGGTGCACCACCACGAACAGCGACCAGGCGGGCGCGGTCGGGTCGTCCGGGCGGGCGGCGAACTCCTCGATCAGGGCGCTGAGCCGGGTCCGGAACTCCGTCATCTCCGCCGGTGGCAGGCGCAGTCCGAGCCGGGTGCTGTCGACCTCGGCCGCGGGGACCAGGGCCAGCTCCTGGAGGAACGCGTCGAGCATCGACCGGTCCCGCGCGGCCGCCTCCAGCTGCCAGGACTTCCGCGTCGCGAGATAGGGGATCTCCCGCGCGCCGCGCGCCCCGCGCCGCTCCTCCTGGGCCTGCAGAAAGCCGGTGCGCACCAGCGTCCTGGTGTGGTGCAGCACGGTGGCGGGATCGCAGCCGAGGATCGAGGCGATCTCCTTGTTGGTGCGCGCCTCGCCGAGGCAGATGCGCAGGATCCGCAGGCGCAGGGCGGAGGCGAGCGCCTTCGCCTCGGCATCGGTCGCCGGCCGCCGTTCGGTCATGGTCGGCAGCTTAACGGCCTCGGGTGCGGACGGGGTCGGGTCACTCTGAGCTCGGGAGAGTGGAGAGCAGGGCCGCGGCGGCGCTGTCGAACGGCGCGACGCTGCCCGCCGCGCGACAGAGGATGTGGGCGCCCTCGAGTGTGACGATCATGAGGGTGGCCAGCTCGGCGGCCCGGGACGGGCTCATTCCGGCGTGGGTGAGTTTTCCGGTCAGCTCGCCGACCCAGCCGGCGAATCCCTCGGCCGCCACGGCGCGCAGGCTGCCCTGATCGGCCAGGGCGGCACCGCCGTCGACGGTGACCGCCGCGACCGCGCAGCCGCCGCCGTCGGCGGACGCCTGCACCACCGGGCGCACGCTGCCGAGGAACGCCTCCACGACGTCGCGTGGCGTGCGGCCCGGCAGCTCGTGCAGGTGGCCGCGGACGTCCTCGGCGTTGCGGCGGGCGGCTTCGAGCGCCAGTTGCTGCTTGCCGCCCGGGAAATGGTGATAGATCGCCCCGCGCGCGGCACCGCTCTCGGCCAGGACGTCGGTGAAGGACATCGCCGCCAGGCCGTGGCGTTGCAGCAGTCCGATCGCTGCGCCGATCATGCGGGACTTCGTGTCCGCGGCCATCGTCACCCCCTTGACTAGTACGGCCATCCTACTCCATGCTCGCATCACTAGGACGCACGTACTAGTGACGCGGGCCGGACAGGCCCCGAGACCGGAGGCTCGCCATGGGCAAGACCTTTCTCTACACCGAGATCCAGGCCGCCGTGCCGTTCGAGCAGTTCGACTGGCAGCAGGTCAACGCGGCCCTGAAGAGCGCACCCGGCCTGATCCGCAAGACGTGGCTGTCCGGGATCGGCACCCACACCATCGGTGGGTTCTACGAGTTCGACAGCGCCGAGAACGCCCTGGCCTTCGCCCAGGGGCCCTTCGCCGACGAGGCCCGCCGGGCCGGAGCCCCCGCCACCACGCGCCTTTTCGACGGCGACGTCGTCAGGGACGCCAGCCTCGACCTGGACTCGCCCTACTACACCTGATGCCGCAGGTCGCCGCCTCGCCCCGCTCCACCGCCGGGGCGAGGCGGCGCTGACAGAGAGGCAACTCGATGAACATCACGCGGCACCCCGCGAACACGTGACCTGGATCGACCTGGGCACCCCCGACATGGCGGCGATGGAGGCCTTCTGCACCGCACTCTTCGGCTGGACCATCGCCCCGGCGGACCCCGCCGGCTACCGGCTCTGCACGCTGCGCGGAGGACTGGTCACCGCCCTGGGACCGGCCGAGGACGCCGGCGCACCCTACTGGACGATCAACGTCACCGTGGCGGACATCCGAGCCACCGCCGACCGCTTCACGGACCTGGGCGCCCGGATCGTCGTGGCGCCCACCGAGGTCGGGACGCTGGGCCGGCACACACCGGGCCGGTGTCTTCTCTGAACTTACTGCCGAGCCTTGCTCGTGGCCACGATGTCGATGGCGACTCGGAGCGGTGTCTCCGCATTCCCCAGTAGTGCCCGGGTGATTGCGATGGCCTGGATGATGCTCATGCCGCGCTCGGCCAGGAGGGTCTGGACAGCCTCCATTCCATCGCTCTCAAGGACTGGCCGGGACTCCTCGACCAGCGCGACCCAGCATGCGGCTTCCTCGGGACGTAGTCCGATCACGTGGTCAAACAAGACTGCTTCCTTCCCGTGCTGAGCCGGCAGGTTGTCCTCACGTCTCGTCGGAGCTGACTGCCGCGCTCAGAGCCTTCACGGCGTCATCGTATTGATGGCGGTCAAAATGGAACGGACCGAATCCCGAGTAGTCACGTGTCTTGCGGTGGGGCTGTTCGAAGGAGTCCCAGGTCACGCGGTCAGATGTCACTGTGATGCTGGCCATCAGCGGCCAGCATCCCCACTCGCCGCATTCACAGCCGAGCACGGGCGTCTTCGGCCCCATGGCTCCGGTAGATCGTCCGTGGAAGTGGTCTTCCATCGCGCCGAACCGAAAGAACTGCGGGACAAGTCCACCGTAGGCGTCTCCGGCTGGCTGCATCCCAGCATCCATCTCGAACCGGTCGATCAAGTCGGTGAGTGGTATTCGGTCGATGCGCGGGACAACTTCGAGCACGCCACGTTCGGCATGGCGTCGGCAGTCGAAGTAGATCTTCTGGTGGGTCATATTCTGATTGTCTTCTCTGAACTTGTTCATGAGCACTGGTCGGGCTGGGGCTGCCAGCGCTCGTGGTGGAGCTCGTGGTAAGTGCGAAAGTCGAAGAAGCGCAGGCCGTCAAACTCGGCCCCGGACTCGATTTCCTGCAGAGTCCAGGGGCGGTCGGAGTAGTCGTCAGTCGCGACGCCTCCGTGCTCAAGCAGCAGTGCGAACAGTTGGTGGACCTCCGCGGTTCCATCGATCCGCCCGGAGACGTCGATCTGGACTTCCCTGGTTGGGTGGTGACCGAGGGCCGCTTCGACAGCCGCCACGTCGTCGGGATCCCAGTCGGAGAAGAGGTAGCCGATCTGTTCATCGTCGATGTCGATGTGGAGGCTGCCGGCCAGAACCCACGGCCTGCGCCGCTGGGGAAGATGCCGATCGAGCGAGGCGACGGTCTCAGCTCGCCCACCTGTAGGGAAGACGAACACGGTGCGCATGGGTGGAGCGTAGGTGGTGCAGGTTCTCCGCGGCCATGGATATTCAGAGCTGTCGCGGGCCTGTCGCCGGGTGCCGCAGGCCTTGGCCACGGACTCGGTCCAGCGCCAGGTGGGGATCCGATAGCCGCTGAGGATCCTCGACAGGTAGGCAGGGGAGCGCTCGCTCTTCCTTGCGATTCCAGGACGGTGCCGGCGGGCAGGAGCTCCGGCTTGGCGACGACCTCGGAGGCTAGGGGCGGTCAGGACGTTCCCGGCGCGCGACAGCAGACGCGCGCGCGATCCGCGCAGCGCCGGACAGAAGTCCTGTAGCCGTCGAGTTTCGGTTCGCACCAGGTCCTGGTGAGGTCCTCGGCGGGCGGGGCCTGCCCCGAGTGGGGCGGGCCAGGTCGCTGGGTGGGCGTAGGACGAGTGGGTCCCGGCCGGCCA
>NZ_BAAALF010000342.1:0-4171 GCF_039528135.1 Kitasatospora nipponensis
CCGCCGAGGCGGTGCGCCGGGTGCTCGCCGCCGGCGCCGCGCCCCGGCGGGCGGCGCCCGGCGTGGCCGGCTCGCTGACCGTGCTGCACAGCGGCCGCCCCGGCGCACTGCCGGCCGTCGCCGCGCACTACGCGCAGGGACGCGCGCAGCTGGCCGACCTCGCCCCGCTGCCGGCCGACCCGCTCGCGCTACTGGCCGCGCCAGCGGCTGACAGCCGGGTGTAGTCCCGAGAGCACGGTCGCGAGGTGGCGCCGACCGCCGGAGGCGTCCACTTCCAGCCGACTCACCCGCAGCGCCTCGTCGGGCAGCCGGGCACTGTGCCGGTGGTCGCTCAGGAAGCCCGTCCGGTAGCCGAGCTCGTCCAGCAGGCCGGCCGCCCGCGGCTCGAACTCGCCGCCGGGGTAGGCGAAGGCGGTCGGCGGCCGCCCCAGCCAGCCGGTCAGCGCCTGGTGGCCGGCCATCACCTCGGTGCGCACCGTGGCGTCGTCGCAGCGCCGTAGCTCCGCGCCGCCCAGCGTCTGGTTGCCGATCGCGAAGGGGCCGGCCGCCAGCTGCCGCAGCTCCTCGGGGGTCAGCCGCGGCCGGCGCGGCGCCTGCGCCCGGGCGCTGACCCGCAGCTCGTGCAGGCTGCGGCGGCGGTCCGGGTCCGGCGGCGCGGCGAGCAGCGCGAGGCGGCCGGTCGTCCCCTCCGCCCCGGCCCCGGTCAGCGCCCGGGCGTGACCGCCGTGCTCCAGCAGGAACGCCGCCTCCTGGCGCCAGGACGGCCGGTCGGTGCCGACCAGTTCGGTGACCACGAACGCCACCGCGGGCACCCCGCGCGCCGCCAGCGCGGGCAGGGCGTGCTCCAGCACGCTGCGGTCCGCGTCGTCGAAGGTGATCAGCACACTGCGCGGCGGCAGCGGGCGGCCGTGCGTGACCGCCAGCTCCAGGGCGCGCAGCGAGATCGGCACGGCGGTGCGGCAGAGCCGGTCGAGCTGGGCGCGGAAGCTGCGCTGGTCGGGCACCCGGCGGTAGGCCAGCACCGCCAGGCGGCGGGCCGCGCGGGCCCGGAAGACCGGCTGGGCGGGGGAGTAGCGCAGCCACTGGGCCAGCCGGTCGGCGCCCGCCCGCGCCGGGTCGGTGTCCTGCGGCGCGCCGGTACGGGTCGGTGCCTCGGTGCCCATGCCCAGGGCGGTGCCGGAGAACAGGTCGGTTACGGTCGTCAGGTCCGGTGTCATGGTGTCCGGTCGCGGCACGATGCCCCCCAGGCGAGGCCGGGCTGACCCGGCGTGAGATCGCTCAATGTAGTCCAGACTCCTACACCCCCCGCAGGGTTGTAGGCCGTGGCGGCATCGTCACCTGCGGTCCGATTTTCGACCTATCTTTCCGCTTCTTTCACAAAGTCGGAGCGCCCGGACCGCAACGCCCCTAGGGTGGTCCCCGTCCAACGCTGCGCGGTGGAGGGGGAGCGATGGGGCGGACCACGGCTGCCCGCACGCTGATCAAGAACCGGCTGGCCGGCGTCGCCGGCAGTCGGCCGGGCGACGGCGCGACGCTGCTGATCTACCACCGGGTGGGCGGCGGCTCACCGGACGAACTCGACCTCGCCACCCGTGACTTCACCGCCCAGGCGGACCTGCTGGCCGAGCTGCCGGTGGGCCGGGTGGTGACGCTGGACCAGGCCGCGGACCGGCTGGAGCGCGGCAGCCGCACCCCCGGCGTGGTGCTGACCTTCGACGACGGCTTCGCCGACGTCCACCGGCACGCCTGGCCGGTGCTGCGCGAGCGCGGCCTGCCGTTCACCCTCTACCTGGCCAGCGGTCACGTCGGCGGCGCGATGCGCTGGGAGGGCTCGACCGCGCGCGCCGCCGCGGCCCCCGCGCTCAGCTGGGAGCAACTGGCCGAGATGGTCGGCAGCGGCCTGTGCACGGTGGCCAACCACACCCGCAGCCATGTCCGTCCGGCGCTGCTCAGCTGCGCCGAGCTGGACGCCTGCAACGACCAGGTCGAGGAGCGGCTCGGGGTGCGGCCGCGCCACTTCGCCTACCCCTGGGGCGTCCCGGTCGCCCACATGGAGCCCGCCCTGCGGGCCCGCTTCCGCACCGCCGCCACCGGCCTGGTGGGCCGCAACCTGCCGGGCACCGACCCCCTGCGCCTGCACCGGGTGCCGGTGCGCCGCACCGACCCGATCGACTTCTTCCGGGCCAAACTGGCCGGCGCGCTGCTCCCCGAACGGGCCTACGCCGCCCTGGTGAGCGCCGCCAAGGCGGTGGGCGCCCGTGCCTGACGCCCGGTTACCCGACGCGCCGGCCGCGGGACCGCCGCCGCTGCCCCGGCTGCGCGGGCCGGGCGGCCGCCCGCTGCGGGTGGCGCACCTGACCACCGTCGACATGAGCCTGCACCTGCTGCTCGCCGCCGAGTTGCGGGCCGACGTGGAGGCGGGCCTGGAGACCTTCGCGCTCAGCGCGCCGGGTCCCTACGTGCCGCAGATCGAGCGCCTGGGCGTGCGGCACCTCGCGCTGCCCTCCCTCACCCGCGCCTGGCGGCCCGGCCGCGACCTCGCCGCGGCCGGTGAACTGCTGGCCGCGCTGCGCCGGTTGAGGCCGGACGTGCTGCACACGCACAACCCCAAGACCGGCGTGCTCGGCCGGGTGCTGGGCCGCCTGGCCGGGGTGCCGGTGCTGGTGAACACCTGCCACGGGCTCTGGGCCCAGGCCCACGACCCCTTCGTGAAGCGGGCGTTGGTGCTCGGCGCGGAGCACGTCGCGGCCCGCTTCTCGCACGCCGAGCTCTACCAGAACGCCGAGGACCGGGCCACCCTGGCGAGCACCGTGCCGGCCCGCCGCTCGCGGCTGGTCGGCAACGGCATCGAGCTGGCCCGTTTCACCGCCGACCCCGCCGACCGTGCCCGCATCCGCGCCGAACTGAAGGTGGCACCGGGTGAGTTGCTGGTCGGCGCGGTGGGCCGCCGGGTGGCCGAGAAGGGCGTGGCCGAGTTCGCGGCCGCGGCCCGGGCGCTGGCCGGCCGGGCCCGCTTCGTCTGGATCGGCCCCCAGGACCCCGACAAGCCGGACGCCCACCGCACGGACGAGGACGCGGTGGAGTTCCTCGGCCGGCGCACCGACCTGCCCGCGCTCTACGCGGCGATGGACGTCTTCGCGCTGCCCTCCTACCGCGAGGGCTTCTCCCGTTCGGCCATGGAGGCCGCCGCCAGCGGCCTGCCGATGGTGCTCAGCGACATCCGCGGCTGCCGTGAGATCGGCCGCCACGACACGGAACTCCTGCTCACCCCGGCGGGGCACCCCGGCGCGCTGACCGCCGCCCTCGACCGGCTGATCACCGACCCCGAGCTGCGCGCGCGGCTCGGGGCGGCGGCGCGAGCCCGCGCCCACCTCGCCTTCGACCAGCGGGCGGTGGCCCGGATCTCCCTGGAGACCTACGCCGCCGTCGCACGTGCCAGACACCTGCCCTGGAGAACCGTCTGAGGAGAGCGTCATGAAACGTGGGGGGGATCTGCTGGTCACAGCACTCGCGGGGGTCGTCGCACTCCCGCTGGGGCTGCTGATCGCCCTGCTGATCCGGTGCACCATGGGGGGCCCGGTGATCTTCCGACAGACCCGCAGCGGCCACGCCGGCGCGGAGTTCCAGATCCTCAAGTTCCGCACCATGCGGGACCGCCGCCACCCCGACGAACCCGACGCACCCCGGATCACCCGGCTCGGCGCGCTGCTGCGCCGCACCAGCCTGGACGAACTGCCGCAGCTGGTCAACGTGGTGCGGGGCGAGATGGCCGTGATCGGACCGCGGCCCACCCTGCCCGAGCAGGTCGCGCACTACTCGCCGCGCCAGCGCGGGCGGCTCGCCGTCCGCCCCGGACTGACCGGCTGGGCCCAGGTGCAGGGGCGCAACGCGATCAGCTGGCCCGAGCGGATAGAGCTGGACCTCTGGTACGTCGAGCACGTCTCGCTCCGCCTGGACCTGCTGATCCTGTGGCGGACCGTCGGCGTCCTGCTGCGGCCGACCGGGATCACCGCGGCGGGCGGGGTGAACCCGGGCTTCCCACTGCCGGACCCGCTGGCGGTGCCGACTGCGGTACCGGCGCCGGTCGAGCCCGCGGCGTCGCACGCGCCGGCCGCGCCGGTCCGCCCGGCGGCCTTCGCGCACCCGGACCCGCACGGCGACCCGCACGGCG
>NZ_BAAALF010000343.1:0-4154 GCF_039528135.1 Kitasatospora nipponensis
CGGCCCCACCGTGCTGGCCTGCGTCGCGGCCGGCCGCGACGCGGCCGCGCGGGCCCACCTCGGCGCCGACGCACGGGTCGCCACGCTGGGCCAGGACACCCTGCCGGCCGGCTTCGCCGCCGCGGCCGCCGCGCTGCCCGGCGTGGCCGGCACCTCCGCCACGGTCGAGGCGGACAGCTCGCTGGCCACCGCGACCGCCGGCATGCTGACCGGCGTGACGCTGGTGACCGTCGACCCGGTCGGCTACGCGGCACTGACCGCCCGGGCCGGCCTGCCGCCCCTCGATCCAGCGCTGCTGGCGGCCTCCGCCCAGCCGGCCACCGACCCGGTGCCCGCGCTGGCCAGCCCCGGCCTGGCCGAGCGGCTGGACGGCCAGCCGGCGGTCATGGAACTACCCGGCGGGATGGGCCAGTTGACGCTCAGGGCGGTCGGCACCGTGGGTAGCACGCCGGCGGTCCCGGCGCCCGGCGACCGGCCCCTGCTGGTGGTCTCGGCCGCCGCCGTGGCCCGCCAACTGCCGCAGGCCCACGCGCTGGCCGACCGGCCGACCCTCTGGTTCGGCACCGGCGAGGGCCTGCGGGCCGGCCGACTGACCGACCTGCTGGTCACGTCGGCGGGCGCCGAGCTGCCCGGCGGCGACGCTCTCGCCGTCGCCCGGGAGGCGGTGACCGCCGGCTACACCGTGCAGACCCGCACCGACCTGGTCCGCCAGCTGGCCCACAGCCCGGTCGAAGAGGCCGGCGAGCGGCTGTTCTGGGCCGCCGTGTTGGCGGTGACCGTGCTCAGCACGCTCTCGCTGCTGCTGACCCTGCTGCGCGCGGCGCCCGAACGCGCCGCCCTGCTGGCCCGCTTGCGGACCATGGGCCTGCCGCCACGACAGAGTCTGCTGCTCATCACCCTCGAGGCGCTGCCGCAGGCCCTGATCGCCACCGCGGTCGGCGCGGCGCTGGTGCTGCTGACCGTGCCGCTGGTCGGCTCCGGGGTCGACCTGTCGGCCCTGGTCGGCCTGCCGATGCCGGCCGGGCTGAGGGGTCGGACGGCACCGGTGCTCTGGCAGGCACTGATCGTCGCCGCACCGGCGGCCGCCGTGCTGCTGGCCGAGGTAGTGGTCACCGGGCGACATCAGATCACCGCCGAACTCCGTGCCGGGGACCAGAGTTGAGCGACCCACGGACGAGGCGGGCCACCGGGGCGCGATGGACACACGATCGACGAGAACAGGTGTGAGGGGTAGTGCAGTGCCACACGAGCACGACATGACAGGGGAACGCCCGGCCGACCGGCCGGGGGGCTTCGCGCTGCGCAGGCTGCGCTCGCGACCGGCGCTGGGCGCCGCGGTGGCGCTGACGGTGCTGCTGACCGCCGGGGTGCTGGCCGCGCTGAACGCCTTCGACGCCAGCGTCGGGGACGCCGGACTGCGCCGGGCGCTGACCGTCCAGGACCGTGCCCGGGCCACCGTGCGGATCACCGCCGAGACCGGCCTGGCCGACCGGGCCAAGGCCGAGGGCCGGGTGCGGGGGTTGACCGCCGACGTCTTCGGCACGCTGCCCGCCACCGTGCGCGAGCTGGCCCGCAGCCACCCCTACGCGCTGCCCGCGGGCGGCGCCGCCCGCCCCGCCGGCCGCCCCGCCGACCCCGACCTGACCCTGCTCGCCTCCCTCGACCCCGACCGGGTCGCGCTGCGCGCCGGCCACCTGCCGCAGCAGGCCTCGACCAACGGCGCGCGGGCGGCGGGACCCGTCCAGGTGGCCGTTCCGGAGACCGCGGTCAGCCGCCTGGGCCTGCACACCGACGCGCTGCCCAGCACGCTGCACCTGGCCGACCGGGTCGACGGCACCGGCCTGGACGTCCTGGTCACCGGCGTCTACCAGGCCGCCGACGCCACCGACCCGTACTGGCAGATCGACCCGCTGGCCGGACGCGGACTCAAGGTCAACGGCTTCACCACCTACGGCCCGATGCTGGTCGGCGACAGCGCCTTCACCAGCGGCGCGCTCCCCCAGAGCGGCCTGAGCTACCTGGTCACCGGCGACTTCGCCCAGGCCAGGGCCGACGACCTGGACGCGCTGCGCGCCCGGGTCGCCGCCCGCACCAGCGCGTTCCAGGACGACACCGGCTACCAGAGCGTCACCCAGCTGCCGGCCGCCCTCGACGACCTGCACAACGACCTGCTGGTGGCCCGCTCCACGCTGGCGATCGGCGCGCTGCAACTGATCGTGCTGGCCACCGCCGCCCTGGTACTGGTGACCCGGCTGCTGAACGAGCGCCAGGCCACCGAGAACGCGCTGCTGACCGCGCGCGGGGCCGCCTGGCACCGGGTGGTGGCCCTGACCGCCGCCGAGGCCGGCCTGCTCGCCCTGCCCGCCGCCCTGCTCGCGCCGCTGCTCGCCCCCCTCGTGCTGAGCCTGCTGAGCCACACCGGACCGCTGGCCCGGGCCGGGGTGCGCCTTCGGACCGGACTCGACGCCGGCAACTGGCTGGTGAGCTTCCCGGCCGCCGCCGGCGCGGTGCTGGTCGTGGTGCTGCCGACCGCGCTGCGGGCGGCCGGTGCGGCCCTGCAGCGGCGCACCGGCTCCGCCGTGCAGCGCCGCTCGGGGCGCCGCCAGGCGGTGGCCTCCGCGGCCGCCCGCTCCGGCGCCGACCTCGCGCTGGTCGCCCTGGCCGTGCTCGGCTACCTCCAGCTCTCCCAGCACGGCTCCGGCCAGGCCGGCGGCGGCGCGCTGTCGCCCGACGCACAGGGCCACCTGGGTCTGGACCCGGTGCTGGTGGCCGCCCCCACCCTGCCGCTCGGCGCCGGCACCGTGCTCGCGCTGCGGCTGCTGCCGCTGGCCGCCAAGGCCGGCGAGCGGCTGGCCGCCCGTGGCCGCGCGCTGCCGGCCGCGCTGGCCGGCTGGCAGTTCGCCCGGCGCCCGCGGCGCAACTCCGGGCCGGTGCTGCTGATGGTGCTCGCCATCTCGATGGGCATGCTGGCACTCGGTCAGGCCTCCTCGCTGACCGCCTCCCAGCACGACCAGGCCGCCTTCGCCACCGTCGGCGGCCTCAAGGTGAGCGGCCTGGGCGTGCCCTCGCTCGGCCAGGGCGGGGTGATCACCGCGCTGCCCGACGGCGACCGGTTCCTGCCCGTCTCGCGCCAGGAACTGCCGCTGCGCGGCGGGAAGATCGGCCAGCTGCTGGCCGTCGACACCCGACGCGTGGCCGACACCGTCCAGCTGCGCGCCGACCTGACCGGCGCCCGCACCCCCGCCCAGCTCTTCGGCCCGCTGGCCGCCCCCGCGCCCACCGGCGCCGCGGCCGGCGTGGTGCTGCCGGGCCGGCCCACCCGGATCGACCTCGACCTCGCGGTGCAGACCGTCGGCGACCTGCGCAGCACACCGCCCAGCGACTTCCCCGCCGGCTACGACTTCGCGATGCCGCCGGTGACCGCGCCCACCGTGCGCCTCGAACTGCGCGACCACTTCGGCGTCCCGTTCGAGGTCCTGGTGCCCGCCGTGCCGGACGACGGGCTGGGCCGCGGCAGCGGCCACGGCACCGTCTCGGCCGACCTCACCGCGCTGCTCTCCTCCCCGGTCGGCCGGGCCGCCTACCCGCTGACCCTGACCGGCTTCCAGGTCTCCTACGGCGCGGACCCGCAGGACGGCCTCAGCCACCAGCTGACGATCAGCCGGATCGCCGCGCTGGACACCCCCGCCGGCCCCGCCACCACGGTGGCACTGCCCACCGGGCTGGCCTGGACGGTCACCGGCGACCCGGCCACCGCCCAGAGCACGGGCCAGCAGAAGTCGACCCAGAACCCCAAGGTCACCGCCGCCGCGCCCACCGACCAGGCCCCGTTCGGCCTGACCTACGTCACCGACTCAAACCAGAACACCGCCGTAGCCACCATCGGCGCCACCGGCCCCGGTGCGACACCCCTCCCGCAGACCATCGACGCGGTGGCCACCCAGGACTACCTCGCCGCCACCGGCGCGTCGGTCGGCTCGCAGGTGCCCGTACAGATCGGTGCCAGCACGCTCACCGTGCAGATCACCGCCGCCGTCCCCGCACTGCCCACCGTCGGCAGCGCCACCGGCGGACCGAGCGCCGCGCTGCTGGTCGACCTGGCCACCGCCGACCGGATGATCGCCGCCACCGGCGGGCGGGCGCCGGGCCCCCCC
>NZ_BAAALF010000344.1:0-4153 GCF_039528135.1 Kitasatospora nipponensis
AGGCCTCCAGCGCGGGGAGGTCGTCCACCGCGCCGGCCCGGACGGCCGCCTCCATCCCGCCGGAGTGGGCGTGGCCGCCGGCCGGGAAGCGTCCGTCGGCGAGCAGCAGCAGCGCCGCGGGCGCGGGCCCGCCGCTCATCGCGGACCGCCGCCGCTCAAAAGAGGAAGTACCTTTGTGCGAGCGGCAGTTCCACGGCCGGTGCGGGCCGGACCAGCTCGCCGTCGATGGTCACCCGGAAGCTGTCCGGTTCCACCCGCACCTCGGGACGGGCGGTGTTGTTGACCATCTGCGCCTTGCCGACCGCGCGGGTGTCGCGGATCGGGGCGAACGGCTTGCGCACGCCCAGCTCCTCGGCGAGGCGTTCGGGCAGCCGGTCCGCCAGCGCGGCGGCCGAGGTGAAGTTGACCGAGTTGCCGGCCGGGGCCCGCCCGATCCCGCCGAACATCGGCCGGGGGAAGACGGGTTGCGGGGTGGGGATGGAGGCGTTGGCGTCGCCCATCTGGGCCCAGGCGATCTGGCCGCCCTTGATCACCAGGTCCGGCTTGACCCCGAAGAAGGCCGGGTTCCAGAGCACCAGGTCGGCCAGCTTGCCCGGCTCGACCGAGCCGATCTCGCCGTCCATCCCCTGGGCCACCGCCGGGTTGAGGGTGTACTTGGCGACGTAGCGCCGGGCCCGCAGGTTGTCGGCGCGACCGTCGCCCGGCAGCGCGCCGCGCCGGGCCTTCATGCAGTGCGCGGTCTGCCAGGTCCGGCTGACCACCTCGCCGATCCGGCCCATCGCCTGCGAGTCGGAGCTGATGATCGAGATCGCGCCCAGGTCGTGCAGGACGTCCTCGGCGGCGATGGTGCTGGGGCGGATCCGCGACTCCGCGAAGGCCAGGTCCTCGGGGACCGAGGGACTCAGGTGGTGGCAGACCATCAGCATGTCGAGGTGCTCGTCGATCGTGTTGACGGTGTGCGGCCTGGTCGGATTGGTCGAGCTGGGAAGGATGTTGGGCTCCGAGACCACGCTGATGATGTCCGGTGCGTGACCGCCGCCGGCGCCCTCGGTGTGGTAGGCGTGCACGCCCCGGCCGGCGATCGCGGCGAGCGTGTCGGCCACGAAGCCGGCCTCGTTCAGGGTGTCGGTGTGCAGGGCGAGTTGGACCCCGGTCGCCTCGCAGACCCGCAGGCAGGCGTCGATCGCGGCCGGGGTGGCGCCCCAGTCCTCGTGGATCTTGAAGCCGACCGCGCCGGCCCGCAGTTGGGCGTGCAGGGCGGCCGGATCGACGGTACTGCCCTTGGCGGTCAGGCCGATGTTGAGCGGCAGGTCGTCCAGCGCCGCGAACATCCGGGCCAGGTGCCAGCCGCCGGGGGTGACGGTGGTCGCCTTGGTCCCCTCGGCCGGTCCGGTGCCGCCGCCCACCAGCGTGGTGATGCCCGCCGCCAGCGCCTCCTGGGCGAGTTGGGGCGCGATGAAGTGCACATGGGCGTCGATCGCGCCGGCGGTCAGGATCCGCCCGTTGCCGGAGATCACCTCGGTCTCCGGTCCGATCACCAGGTCGGGGTGGACGCCGTCCATCGTCTCGGGGTTACCGGCCTTGCCGAGCGCGGCGATCCGGCCCTCGCGGATCCCGAGGTCCGCCTTGACCACGCCCCAGTGGTCCAGCACCACCACACCGGTGATCACCGTGTCGGGTGCGCCCTCGGCCCGCGAGGCGCGCCCCTGGCCCATCGACTCGCGGATCACCTTGCCCCCGCCGAAGACCACCTCGTCACCGCCCGCGCAGCGGTCCTCCTCCACCTCGATCAGCAGGTTGGTGTCGGCGAGCCGGATCCCGTCCCCGCGGGTGGGGCCGTAGAGCTCCGCGTAGCGCTCGCGGGTCAGCAGCAGCCGGCGCTCCACCGGCGGGCGCGGGTGGGCCGACGTCGGGTGCGGGTCGGCCGACGAGGGGCGCGGGTCAGCCATCGAGGCCACCGCCGACCGCGCCGCGCAGCCCGTGCACCTCGCGCCGCCCGCCGAGCGGCACCAGCGCGACCTCGACCGGGATGCCCGGCTCGAAGCGGACCGCGGTGCCGGCCGGGATGTGCAGCCGCCGCCCGTACGCGGCGTCCCGGTCGAACTCCAGGCCGGGGTTGGCCTCGGCGAAGTGGTAGTGCGAGCCGACCTGGACCGGCCGGTCGGCGCTGTTGCGGACCACCAGGACGGTGACCGGGCGGCCGGCGTTGAGCTCGACGGGCCCCTCGCCGTACAGCACGGCTCCCGGTGCCCCGAGCCCGGCCTCGCCCACGTCGACCGGGTCCGCGCCGGGCGGGGGCACCGGGTCGGCCGAGATCACTGGATCGGCCCGTGCACGGTGACCAGTTTGGTCCCGTCCGGGAAGGTCGCCTCGACCTGGACGTCCGGGATCATCTCGGCGATGCCCTCCATGACGTCCGCGCGGCCGAGCACCCGCCGTCCGGAGTCCATGAGTTCGGCCACCGTACGGCCGTCCCGGGCGCCCTCCAGCAGGTGCGAGGTGATCAGCGCGATCGCCTCGGGATGGTTGAGCCGCAGGCCACGCGCCTGCCGGGCGCGGGCCACGTCGGCGGCCACAT
The DNA here is from genome assembly GCF_039528135.1 of Kitasatospora nipponensis. Taxonomy (NCBI): domain Bacteria; kingdom Bacillati; phylum Actinomycetota; class Actinomycetes; order Kitasatosporales; family Streptomycetaceae; genus Kitasatospora; species Kitasatospora nipponensis. The sequence goes on from NZ_BAAALF010000344.1 coordinate 2,579, forward strand.
GGATCAGCAGGCGTTCCTGCTCGTGCGGGGTGAGCCTCATCTGCGCGCACCTCAAGGGGAGTTCAGAGGGCGCGGACACAGCGCTGTGCCGCGTGGGAAGCTCCCGGCGGACGGCGGGGTCGGGGCGGCGGCGACCACCGCCCACGGGCGGCACGACGCGCGCCACCTCCGGTCCGTACCCGGGAGGTTGCATCTCGTGGCGGCTACCGTAGCGGACCGGCACCCCCGTTGAGGAGGGCGCCGGGTCCGGTGTCACCCGAGCGGGTGATCAGTGCCCGGGGCACCGCCTTCGGGGGTTCGGGTACGGGGGCGCGGGGGCGCTCGTGGCGGAGTGCCGGCCGCGGGCCGCGCCGGGGCGCGCCGTTGGTGGCAGGCTGGAGGGAGCGGCGGGCAGTGAGCCCGCAGGCGGTGAGGGCGATGGGCATGGTCGACGACAGTGCTGCCGGCACCGGCGCCTCCCACGGGCGGATCCAGCACTTCCGCGACCGTGCGGAGGCCGGCCGCCGGCTCGGGACGCGGGCGGCCGCCTGGGGCGCCGACGACCCCGTGGTGGTGGGCCTGCCCCGGGGCGGGGTCCCGGTCGCCTACGAGGTGGCCCGCGCGCTCGGGGCCCCGCTGGACATCCTGGTGGTGCGCAAGATCGGGGCGCCCGGCCAGCCGGAGCTGGCTCTCGGCGCGGTCGGCGAGGGCGGCATCCGGCTCTTCAACCACGACGTCATCGCGGCACTCGGCGTCTCCGCCGCGACCCTGGAGAAGCTGACCGAGGCCACCGCCGCCGAGGTGGAGCGGCGGACCGTGCTGCTGCGCGGCGACCGCCCGCCGCTGGAGCCGGCCGGGCGCGCGGTGGTCCTGGTGGACGACGGCATCGCCACCGGCGCCACGGTCCGCGCGGCCATGGCGGTGCTGCGGCGCCGCCAGGTCCGCGAACTGCTGCTCGCGGTCCCGGTGACCGCCCCCGAGGCGTTGCGGATGCTCGGGCCGCTGGCGGACGACCTGATCTGCCTGGCCGCACCGTCCGACTTCCGCGCGGTGGGGCTGTACTACGACGACTTCGAACAGACCACCGACGACCAGGTGCACCGCCTGCTGGAGCTGGCCGACGGCGCACCCTGACGCCGGCGCCCGCGCCGGGCTGCGGCGGGCGAGGGCCAGGGCTCAGTCGAGGGCCAGGTGCAGCGCCTGGCCACGGACGGGTACCAGGCAGCGGTTCTCGCTACAGGCCCCGTAACTCACGATCACGTCCGCCTGGTGGGAGCCGGTGCGCCGGACCGGCAGGGTGAGGGTCACCGCGCCGTCCGGGTAGACCGGCAGGTCCACCGTCAGACCGGCCGGCCGCAGCAGCCGGGTGCTGACGCCCGCGGTCGGGCTGCCGGTCGCGGTGAGGTCGCCCCGGACGGAGAGCCGGGTGGGGATGCCCAGGCCGTCCACGCCGCCGTCGGGCAGGTCCACGCTGTAGAGGTGGAAGCCCGGCATGTCGGGGGTGAACGTCGCGCGGATCGCGGAGCCACCGTCCGTCGCCGCCACCAGGGTGACCGAGACCGTGACGCCGTTGGCCGCGGCCCGGGCCGCGGGGTC
>NZ_BAAALF010000345.1:0-4132 GCF_039528135.1 Kitasatospora nipponensis
TGAGCAAACCGCTCATGCAGTCCAGCCAGCCCACCCGACCAGCAACGAGCATCGACCTCGGACATGTCCCCACCCATGAACAACCCAACGAGCGAAACCCGACAACCGTCACGGTAAGCACCGTTGCAGTACTAGCTGTGACCGCATAGGTTCACCGGGTTGGGTCTCGGGCCGCGTGATTGTTCAGGGAGTCTTCGCGGTCGCCCAGGAGCGGAAGAGTGTGAGGGCCTCGGCGAGGTTGCCGGGGCCGCACCTGGCGTGAAAGACCTTCTCGGAGGTCCACACCCAGACCCAGTCGTGCACGCTGCGGTTGACGTCGTGGCGGGGGTACTCGTGTTCTTCCAGGTCCGTTTCTTCCAGGTCGATGGTGACGGTCCATCCGGGGTTGTCGAGCGTGGCGATCTTCACGCCCCACTCGTGCTCCCAGTCGTCGTTGCACTGCGCGGCGTACCAGTCCTGCAGCCAGTCGAGGGCATGCTCCGAGTCGTTCATGGCAGGAGATGCTAGGCGAGTCGCGAGTCGCGAGTCGCGAGTCGCGAGTCGGGGATCGGACGCGGCTGGTCCAACTGCCCGTGGAGATGCGATGGCTGAGCCGGTACGAGTCCGAAGACTAACCGACCAGGAGGGGCAACGCCTGCAGCAGAACGTGCGGCGGGGCAGCACCAGCTCGGTGCGCTACCGTCGCGCGATGATGCTGCTGGCGTCGGCTGGCGGGTATCGAGTACCGGTGATCGCCCAGTTGGTAGCGGCTGATGAGGACACCGTGCGCGATGTCCTTCACCGGTTCAACGAGATTGGCCTGGCCTGCTTGGACCCTCAGTGGGCGGGAGGCCGTCCCCGCCTGCTCAACGCTGACGACGAGGACTTCGTCATCGCGACGGCCACCACCCGACCGGCAAAGCTCGGACAGCCCTTCACCCGTTGGTCCATCCGCAAGCTCGCCGCCTACCTGCGCAAGGTCCACGGCCGCGTGATCCGCCTGGGCCGCGAGGCCCTGCGCTGCCTGCTCGTCCGGCGCGGCGTCACCTTTCAACGGACCAAGACGTGGAAGGAATCAACTTCGGGCCGCTCGGCATCCGCCCCACTGGCGGTTCCTGCTGGGCCGAACAGGGTCGGCCCGACCGCCTCCCGGCGACCTACCACCGCACCCACGGCGTGACCTACTTCCACGGCTGCTACTCGATCGGCGACGACAACCTCTGGGGCGTCAACCGTCGCCGTAAGGGCGCGGCGAACACCCTTGCCGCACTCAAGTCCATCCGAGCCGCCCGCCCCGACGGCGCCCCGGTCTACGTGATCCTGGACAATCTCTCCGCCCACAAGGGCACCAAGATCCGCCGGTGGGCCGGGCGAAACAACGTCCATCTGTGCTTCACACCGACGAATGCCACTTGGGCGAACCCGATCGAAGCGCACTTCGGGCCGCTGCGGCAATTCACACTGGCCAACTCGAACCACCCCAATCACACCGTCCAGACCCGCGCGCTGCACCGCTACCTGCGCTGGCGAAACGCCAACGCGCGCCACCCCGACGTCCTGGCCGCCAAACGCCGAGAACGCGCCCGCATCCGCAGTGAGAAGGGCATCCGCTGGGGCGGACGACCCATCCTCGCCGCGTGATCAAGCAACCCGGTGAACCTATGCGGTCACAGCACTAGCTATCAGGCTCTGCTGTCGCCAGGCTCGGGACGGCCCGGTGGCACCCCCTGCGGCTGCCACCGGGCCGTCAGAGGTCGCACCGCGCTTCAGGCGCCCGGGTGTTGCGCGAGCACGCCGCGCAGCTCGTCCGTCCACGTGCGCAGGATCTCTGGCAGGTCGGGCCGGTCCGGGTCGCTGATCCAGCGGGCGAAGGCGACCTTGAACACGGCGATGCCCGTCTCGGCGGCCAGGCTCGCGGCCGGCTCGGGAGTGCCGCGCTCGCGCAGGGCGTCGGCCATCGCGGCGGCGAGCCCGGCGAGCTTGACCAGTTCGCGTTCCCTGAGTTCGGCGTTCGCCGACACGATGGCGTCACGCACTCTGACCCGCTCGGGGTTCTCCTGGAACTGGGCGGCCAGGGCTTCGAGAGCGGCGCTCACCGCGTCCATCGGCGCCGTGCCGGCCGGCGCCGAGGTGACGGCACTCGTCAGCAGGTCCCGCGCCGACTCCGTGCCGTAGAAGAGGACTTCGCGCTTGTCGGCGAAGTGCCGGAAGAAGGTGCGCTCGGTCAGCTGGGCCCGCGCGGCGATCTGAGCCGCGGTGGTCCTCTCGAAACCCTGCTCGGCGTAGAGCGTCATCGCTGCCTGCGCCAGTCTGCCGCGTGCGCCCGGCTCCCATCTGCCCATGGTGTGATCCTACGTGATGACAGTGAATGACATCGCTGTGTATGGTGATAACAGTCACTGACATCAGTCGCTGACATCAGCGATCGGAAGGTTCTCCCATGCGGGTTTTCGTCACGGGCGCGTCCGGCTGGATCGGCTCGGCCCTCGTTCCCGAACTCATCGGCGCCGGTCACCAAGTCCTCGCGCTCGCCAGGTCCGACGCCTCGGCCGCGGCCGTCTCCGCCGCCGGAGCCGAGGTGCTCCGCGGCGATCTGGCGGACCTGGACGCCCTGCGCGCCGGAGCCACTGACGCCGACGGGGTGGTCCATCTCGCCTTCGGCCACGACTTCGCGCGGTTCGCGGCCGCGATCGACACCGACGGCCACGCCGTCGAGGCGATCGGCGCAGCGCTCGAAGGCTCCGGCAAGCCCCTGGTCATCGCCTCCGGGACGCCGGCGGTGCCCGGGAGCGTGGCGAGCGAGCACGACCAGAGCGCCCCCGGCTCGCCCGCGGCCGGCCGGGAGGCGACCGCCCGCGTGACTGTCGCCCTGGCGGACCGCGGCGTGCGCTCCTGCGTCGTCCGGCTGCCCCGGTCGGTGCACGGCGACGGCGACCGGCACGGGTTCATCGCCCGCATGATCGGCATCAGCCGCGCCGGCGGCGTCGCCGGCTACGTCGGCGACGGCACCAGCCGCTGGCCCGCGGTGCACGTGCTGGACGCCGCACACCTCTTCCGCCTGGCGCTGGAGCAGGCCCCGGCGGGATCGGTGCTGCACGCGGTCGGCGACGAGGGCGTGCCGATCCGCGAGATCGCCGAAGTGATAGGCCGCCACCTGAACCTGCCGACCGGCTCCGTCCCGGCCGAGGACTTCGCCTTCCTGGGCCGGATCCTCGCCGTCGACCAGCCCGCCTCCAGCACGCTGACCCGCGAGCTGTTCGGCTGGCGGCCCACCCGGCCGGGGCTCATCGAGGACCTGGACAAGGGCCACTACTTCGCCTGACCAGGCGGCGCCTCACGCCGGCGGCAGCACCCGCCGGCATGAGGCGCCCCTGGACCGCGCCACCACCGGCTCCGCCGACGGCACCCGAGGCCGATCGAATCAGTTGGACTTCCGTGCTGATTCATCGTCCGTTCATCTCGCCCCTTGCCTTCGTCTCTATGGCTGATCGGCAGCAAGACCTTCTGGACCGCGTGCGAACGGCACTGACCACAGCCGGCGTTCCGCTGGGCGATGACGCCCTGGGCCAGCTGCCGGGCGCGGTCGTGCGACCCACACCGTACGGCGTCTGCGTCTCCTGGCGAACCGTCGACGGCCCGCCGCCGAACCGGGACACCGCCGGCCGCGCGGTCGGCAGCACGACGGTGATGTCCCACGAGTTCCAGGCCACGCTGCACCTCGCCGCCGTCCTCGCGCACGCCGGCCGCCGCACCGACCACCTCGGCAACCGCGTCCTCATCACCCCCGCCGACCCGGCCCCCGCCGCCGAGGGGCCCTGACGGTCCCGGGAGCCTGGCGCGTCTGTGCGCTGCGGGGCGGTCGGCCTCAGAGTGCGTCCTGGGGGTCGGCCCGGTGCGGTCTCGCGGCGGGAGACGATGTCCCCTCGCACGGAATCGCCTTGCTGTCCCGGCAGCCGGTACGGGCCTGGAGGGCACGCGGGTTCGTCCCCGCTCCCTGAGTACTGCAACGGTGCTTACCGTGACGGTTGTCGGGTTCGATGCTCGTTGCTGGTCGGGTGGGTTGGCTGGACTGCATGAGCGGTTTGCTCACCGGCTCGCGCGGAGCGAGTCGCGGGAGTCGGCGCCGGCCTACATGCGAGGCCTGCCGGCGCCT
>NZ_BAAALF010000346.1:0-4117 GCF_039528135.1 Kitasatospora nipponensis
CCACACCCTTCGGCACACCCGTCGAACCCGACGTGTAGATCACATACGCCAGACCACCAGCCCCGACGGACACCCCCGGCGCCGTCGTGGCGGCAGCCGCGAGATCGGCCACCACTCCCGCGTCGTCCAGTGCCAAGGCCGGCAGCTCGCCGAACGGCAGCGCCGCCAGGACCTCCCGCGTCCCCACCAGCACCGCGACCCGGCTGTCCGCCAGCATGAATCCGGTCCGGTCCGCCGGCTGCGCCGGATCGACCGGCAAGTACCCCGCACCCGCCTTCCAGACCGCCAGGATCCCCGTGATCATCTCCGCGCCACGCGGCAGGGCCAGGCCCACCACCGACTCCGGCCCCACCCCCTGAGCCACCAGACAGTTCGCCAACCGGTTCGCCCGCTCGTCCAACTCCGCGTACGACACCGACCCACCATCGGCAACGATCGCCACCGCACCCGGAGTCCGCACCACCTGCTCCGCGAACAACTCGCACACCAACGAGGCCGGCGTCTCGACCGCGGTGTCGTTCCATTCGCTCAGGACCCGACGGCGCTCGTCCGCGTCCAGCACCTCCACCGCGCTGAGGCGGATTTCCGGGTCCTCGGAGACGGCCTCCATCACCCGCATCCAGCGCTCGACCAGGCGGGCGGCGGTGCCGGAGTCGAACAGGTCCGCTGCGGCGGTGACCGCGCCCCGCAGACCCGCCGGACTGCCCTTGGGGCCGGACACCTCGACCAGGTTGACGTCGAGATCGAACTTCGCCGCCAGCCTCCCGACCGCCAGCTCCGCCGGCGCCCCGCCGCCCTGACCCTCGGACTGCCGGCCGAGCTCCGTCCGCGAGACGTTCTGCACCGTCAGCATGACCTGGAACAACGGGTGGCGCGACAGCGAGCGGGTCGGGGCCAGCTCCTCCACCAGCTTCTCGAACGGCACGTCCTGGTTCGCGAAGGCGCCCAAGCTCGCCTGGCGAACGCGCCCCAACGCCTCCCGGAAGCTCGGGTCGCCCGACAGGTCGGTGCGCATCACCAGCGTGTTGACGAAGAAACCGACCAGGTCGTCCAGGTTCTCGTCGGTGCGACCGGCCACCGACGCGCCGATCGGGATGTCGGTGCCCGCGCCGAGGCGGGAGAGCGTGACCGCCAGAGCCGTCTGCAGGACCATGAACATCGTGGCGCGCTCGGCCCGCGCCAGTCCCGCCAGCCGCGCGTGCACCTCCGGCGACACCACCAGCGGTGTGCTGTGCGCCTGGTGACTGGCGACCGCCGGACGTGGACGGTCGCAGGGGAGCTCCAGTTCCTCGGGCGCGTCCTCCAGCGCCTCGCGCCAGTAGCTCACCTGGCGCGAGATCACACTGTTCGGGTCCTGGTCATCACCGAGCAGTTCGCGCTGCCAGAGGGCGTAGTCCGCGTACTGCACCGGCAGGGGATCCCAACCGGGTGCCCGGTGCTGCCGGCGAGCCGCGTACGCGGTCGAGATGTCGCGGATCAGCGGCTCCTTCGACCAGCCGTCACAGGCGATGTGATGGATGGCCAGCACCAGTACCGGGTCGTCGTCCACGGACGTGAACAGCCAGGCCCGGACCGGGACCTCGCTCGACAGGTCGAACGCGTACCTGGCCGCGTCCGAGACCGCACCGACCAGCTCGGTCGGCGCGACCTCCACCACGTCGAGCGCCCAGGTCAGCTCGTCCGGCTTGAGGATGCGCTGGTGCGGCTCGCCGTCGGCCACCGCGAAGACCGTACGCAGTACCTCGTGCCGTTCCATGACGTCGCGCAACGCCGCACCGAGCGCCGCGTGGTCCACACCACGCGGCAGCCGCATCGTGACCGGAGTGTTGTAGGCAGCGCTGGGCCCTTCCAACTGCGCGAGGAACCACAACCGACGCTGCGCGAACGACAACGGAATCATCAGGACTCCTCCTGGTTACGCATCGGCCGCAACGTCGGCCTTGCTGACTTTTGGGTTCCCATCTGCGTGGCGAGCTCTGCCACCGTCGGCGCCTCGAAGAGGGTCCGGATGTCCACTTCGACGCCCAGCAGGGTGCGGATCCGGCTGACCAGGCGGACGGCGAGCAGGGAGTGGCCGCCCAGGTCGAAGAAGTCGTCGTCGACGCCGACGCTCTCCAGACCCAGGACCTCGGCGAACGCCGCGCAGAGCAGTTCCTCACGCTCGTTGGCGGGTTCGCGGCTGCTCGCCGCCACTCCGGCGGTGTAGTTCGGGGCGGGCAGCGCCTTGCGGTCGAGCTTGCCGTTGCCGGTCAGCGGCAGCCCGTCCAGCATCACCACAGCGGCCGGGACCATGTGCTCCGGCAGTCGCTGCCCCACGAACTTGCGCAGGGCACTGGAGAGTTCGAACTCATCGACCTCGTCCGCTTCCGCCGGGACGACGTAGGCGACCAGGCGCACGTCGCCCGGCTGGTCCTCGCGGGCGATGACCGCGGCCTGGGCGATCTCGGGGTGGGTCAGCAGTGCGGTCTGGACCTCGCCCGGCTCGATGCGGTAGCCGCGGACCTTCACCTGGTCGTCGGCACGGCCCAGGAACACCACCTGACCGTCTACCGTCCACTTCGCCCGGTCACCCGTGCGGTACAACCGACCGCCGTCCCCGGCACCGAACGGGTCCGCCACGAAGCGCTCCGCCGTCAGACCCGCACGCTTCACATAGCCACGCGCCAGACCCGCACCCGCGACATACAACTCACCGACCACACCGGGAGCGACCGGCGCCATCCGCTCATCCAGCACGTAGAAACGGGTGTTGGCGATCGGCGTACCCACCGGCACCACCTCACCCGCCACCAGACGTGTGGTGGCCACACCGATCGTGGTCTCGGTCGGGCCGTAGTGGTTGAACACCGCACAGTCGCCCGCCGCCGCCAGCAACTCCCCCACCAGAGCAGGAGACGCCGCCTCACCACCCAGCACCAACGACCGCGCCGGCACCACGTTCGCCACACCCAGCGCGGCGACATGGGAAGGAACGGCCTTCAGGAAGTCGATCCGGTGCTCCGCCAGATAACCCGCCACCGCCGCAGGGTCGGTGACCGCACCCTCCGGCAGAACGTGCAGCTCACCACCCGTCGCCAGACTCGCGAACACCACCGTGTTCCCCAGGTCCGTCACCTGCGCCTGCAACAACGCGTACCGACCACCCGGCTCACCGAACCCCACCCGACCGGGCACCGACGCCACATAATTGGCCAACGCACCGTGCGTGACCGCCACACCCTTCGGCACACCCGTCGAACCCGACGTGTAGATCACATACGCCAGACCCCGCGGATCCACCAACACCCGCGGCGCCGACACCGACGCCATCGCCAGATGCACCGACATCAAAGAGCCGTCCAGCACCACCAACCGGACCTTCCCGGCCGGCATGTCCCCCAGCGTCTCCTCATCCGTCAACAGCAACACCGCACCACTGTCACGCAACAAGAACGCCAACCGATCCGCCGGCTGCGCCGCATCGATCGGCAGGTACCCCGCACCCGCCTTCCACACCGCCAGGATCGCCGCGATCATCTCCACCCCACGCGGCAACGCCAAGCCAACCACCGACTCCGGCCCCACCCCCTGAGCCACCAGATAGTTCGCCAGCCGGTTCGCCCGCTCGTCCAACTCCGCGTACGACACCGACTCACCATCGGCCACGATCGCCACCGCACCCGGCGAACCCGCCACCCGCGCCGCGAACAACTCACACACCAACGACGACCCCGGCACCTCCACCGCCGTGTCGTTCCACTCAGTCACCACCCGACGACGCTCGTCATCGTCCAGCACATCCACCGCACTGACCCGCGTCTCGACATCAGCGGCCAGCGACTCCAACACCCGCACCAACCGCTCGGCGAACCGCCCCGCCGACTGCGGATCGAACAGATCCACCGCCACCGTCACCGACCCGCGCAGACCCGCCGGACGACCCTCGGCATCAACCACCTCACCGGCCATCACGTCCAGGTCGAACTTCGCGGACGGCCTGGCCATCGTGAGGGGCTCGATGTCGACCCCAGCCAGCTCCAGCGGCAGCGCGATGCTGCCCTCCTCCGAGGAGACCGTGTTCTCCTTGGTGAGGACGATCTGGAACAGCGGGTGGCGCGCCAGCGACCGGCTCGGCGCC
>NZ_BAAALF010000347.1:0-4104 GCF_039528135.1 Kitasatospora nipponensis
ACCCGGCACCGGGCGCGACACCGGGTTCGGGTGCGGCGGCGGGCGGCGGTTCGGCCCCGGCGCTCCCCGTGGGACCGGCCGGCCGGCCGGTCCCGTACCAACTGCCGCCCGCCTGCCCGGACCTGATCCGCCGCCCGGCGCAGGAGGCGCTGCTGCTGCGGCAGCTCACCCGCCCGCCGGGCGAGGCGCCGGCCGTCGCCGTGGTCTCGGGACACCCGGGCGTCGGCACCAGCACCCTGCTGGGGCAGGTCGCGCGGGCCACCCGGGCGATGTTCCCGCACGGGGTGCTCTACGCCGACCTCGCGGGCACCGACCGCTCCCCCACCACGCCCGCCACCGTGCTGCGCTCGCTGCTGCTCTCGCTGGGCGTCGCCCCGGGCGCGGTGCCGCCCACGCTGGCGGCGCGCACCGCGCTCTACCGCTCGGTGCTGGCCGGCCTGCGCGTGCTGGTGGTGCTGGACGGGGCGCGGGACAGCGCGCAGGTGCGGCCGCTGCTGCCCAGCGGTCCGGGTGGCGCGGCCCTGATCAGCTCCGCCACGCGGCTGCCGGACCTGGACGGCGCGCTGGCCGTGGAGCTGCCCGTGCCCAGCGGGCAGGACGCGCTGGCGCTGCTGGCCCAGCTGGTCGGGCCGGACCGGGTGGCGGCCGAACCGGCGGCGGCGGTGCGCCTGGTGGCGCTCTGCGGGCGGCTGCCGCTGGCGCTGCGGGTCTGTGCGGCCCGGCTCGCGGCCCGACCGGGCTGGAGCCTGCGGCAGGTGGCCGACCGGCTGGCCGCGCCGGGCCGCCTCCTGGACGAGCTGCGGGTCGGCACCCTGGACGTCCGGGCCAGGCTGCAGGCGGGCTGCCGGCAGCTGGACCCGGCGGCGGCCCGGGCGCTGCGCCTGCTGGCCCTGCCGGACCGTCCGACGATCACCGTGGCCCTCGCGGACGGCCTGCTCGGTGAGCGGCCCGGTGACAGCGAAGCGGTGCTCGAACGGCTGGTGGACGCCCACCTGCTGACCGTCGAGGGCCCGGGGCGGTACGGCTTCCCGGAGCTGCTGCGGGTCCTCGCCCGGGAGCAGGCCGCCCCGACGGTGGTGGCGCTGGCCGGCTGAGCACCGGGCCGGGGCACCGGGCCGGCCGCCCTCACGCCCCGGTGGGCAGCAGCCTGACCCGGGCCGCGATCCGGTCCACGCCCGCCTCGGCCATCAGCTCGGCCACCGGATCGGGCAGATCGCGCTCCAGGAGGGCGACCAGCAGGTGCGCCGGGGTGACCTTGCGGCTGCCGCCCGCCCGGGCCACCCTGGCCGCGCGCGGCAGCACCGCGCGGGCCCCGGAGCTGAGCGGCGTGTGCTTGGGCGAGGCGGGGACGGGCCGCCGCTCGACGCCGTCGGCGTGGATCCCCACGGCCGCCAGCGCCACCCGGTCCAGCGCGTCCAGCGCCCCGCGGGCGGTGGCCAGGTCGAGTCCCAGCGCGTCCACCGCCGGCGAGCGCGGGTCGTGCAGCACGCCGAGCAGCAGGTGCTCGGTGCCGATCCGCCGGTCGCCGCGCAGCCGGGCCTCCTGCAGGGCCGAGCTGACCGCCTCGCGGGCACCGGCCGAGAGCGTCTCGAACATCGTCGCCTCACTTCCCTTGCTTGGTGGGGCCCTACTTGGTCGGGCCCTGCTTGCTGTGGCCGTGCTTGCTGTGCACCGACTGCCGGGAGACGCCCAGCGCGTCGCCGATCTGCTCCCAGGACCAGCCCAGCTGCCTGGCGCGCGCCACCGACACCGCCTCGACCTGCTCGGCCAGCCGGTGCAGGGCACCCACCGCCCGCAGGCCGACGGCCGGGTCGTGCGAGTCCAGGCTCGCCGCGAGTTCTCCGGTTTCCATATCTGTCAGTCTGGGCTGACAAAGGCGCGGGTGTCAACCCAGACTGACGGATATCTCCCGGCCTCGGGCGGGCCGGGACTAGAGTGCTGGCATGGCCGTAGACGAAGGGACCGCACGGGTCGACAGCTGGATCTGGTCCGTGCGCCTCACCAAGACCCGCCCGCTCGCCGCCGCCGCCTGCCGGGCCGGCCACGTGCGGGTGAACGGCGAGCGCACCAAGCCCGCCCAGACGATCCGGGCGGGCGACGAGGTGCGAGTGCGCCAGGAGGGCTACGAGCGGGTGGTCGTGGTGACCCGGGCGATCAGCAAGCGGGTCGGGCCGCCGGTGGCCGCCGAGTGCTACGTCGACAACAGCCCGCCGCCGCCCGCCCAGCACGAGGCGGGCCCGGTGGCCCGGCGCGAGCGCGGCGCCGGCCGTCCCACCAAGCGCGACCGGCGCACCCTGGACCAGCTGGTCGGCCGCCCCGACGCCTGAACCTCCGCCGCCCGCTCAGCGCCGCCGGGGCGGCAGCGGGACGAACCCGCTGGTCCGGGCGGCGTACTCGGCCCAGCCCGGCTTGGCCTGGCTCAACTGCTTCTCCAGCGTCGGCTTCCCGCTGCCGAAGGCGAGCAGCGCGGTGATCAGCAGCGGGCTGGGCAGGAAGGCCCAGCCGATCGGCACGTCGGCCACCAGCAGGAAGAGCCCCCACCAGACGCAGGCGTCACCGAAGTAGTTGGGGTGGCGGGTGTAGCGCCACAGACCGGTGTCCAGCACCCGGCCGTGCTGGGCCGGGTCCGCCTTGAAGCGGGCCAACTGCCGGTCGCCCACCGCCTCGAACGCCAGCCCCACCGCCCACAGCGCGGTGCCGGCCCAGGCGAGCGGGCCGAGCGGCTGCGGCAGGTACTGGGCGGCCTGCACCGGCAGCGAGATGACCCAGAGCAGGCCCGCCTGCGCCAGGTAGAAGGTGCGCAGCGCGTACCCGGTGCGGCGTTCGGGCGCCACCCGGGCCAGCATCCGCCGGTAGCGCGGGTCCTCGGCGGCGCCGCGCGCCCGGTGCCACAGGTGCAGCGACAGCCGCAGCCCCCAGAGCGTGACCAGCACGGTGGCCAGCGCGCGCCGGCCACCGTCGCCGTGACCCGCCGACAGGCCGTAGCCGGTCAGCGCCACCGCCACGAAGCCCAGCCCCCAGGCGACGTCCACGCCGCGGTGCCGCCCGGTGCGCAGGCCCACCGCGAAGGCGGCCAGCAGGACCACCAGCGCCGCCCCGAGCGTCGCGAGCAGGTTGACGCCGAAGGCACCCGCGTTCACCGCAGCCCCTCGTACCAGGCCGCCGGGGTAGGCGGGGCGCCGCTGGGGCCGTCCGGGGAGGGACGGACGGCCAGCACCTGGTCCACGCCCATCCGCCGTTCGGCGAAGGCCATCGAGCTGCCGACCAGGTAGAGCCGCCAGAGCCGGACGGTGGCCGGGCCGACCAGCGCGGTGAAGTCGGCGCGGCGCTCCTCCAGGGTGTCGCGCCAGGCGTCGATGGTGCGGGCGTAGTGCTCGCGCATCGCCTCCGTGTGGCGGACCTCCAGACCGGCCTCCTCCAGCAGCGCCACCGTCGCGCCGAGCGGGCGCATGTGCATGTCCGGCGCGATGTAGGTCTCGATGAAGGCTCCGCCGCCCGGCGCCGCGCTCCCGCGGGACATCTGCTGGAGCAGCAGCCGTCCCTGGGGCCGCAGCAGGCCGTGCAGCCGGGCGGCGAAGGCGGGGTACCGCGCGTCGCCGACGTGCTCGCCCATCTCGACGCAGCTGATCGCGTCGTACGGGCCGTCCACGATCTCGCGGTAGTCCTGGTGGCGCAGCTCCACCAGGTCGGCCACCCCCGAGTCGGCCACCAGCGCGGTGGCCAGGGCGTGCTGGCGCTCGGAGAGGGTCACCCCCACCACCCGCACGCCGTACTCGCGCGCCGCGAACACGGCGAACGCGCCCCAGCCGCAGCCCACGTCCAGCAGCCGCCGGCCGGGCTCCAGCGCGAGCTTGCGGCAGATCAGGTCGAACTTGGCCCGCTGCGCCTCGGCCAGGGTCTGCGCCCGCGGGGTCCAGTAGGCGCACGAGTAGGCCATCGGCGTGCCGAGCAGCAGGGCGTAGAACTCGTTGGAGAGGTCGTAGTGGTGGCTGATCACCGCCCGGTCGCGGGCCCGGCTGTGCAGCGAGCCGCCCACCCGGGCCCGCCCGCCGGGCGCGCCGAGCCGGGCCGCGGTGCCCACCGCCAGCGGCCAGTGGGCGGGGC
>NZ_BAAALF010000348.1:0-4071 GCF_039528135.1 Kitasatospora nipponensis
GCTCCCCCCCCGGCGGGTCCGCCCCGCCGCCCGCCGGCTCCGGCCCGCCGGTGCCGCCGGCCCCGCCGAGCGCGCCGCCGTTCGCCGTGCCGACCGGCCCCGCGGGCGGGCCCGACGGCCGGCCCCCGCAGGGGCAGCCCGGCCAGGACCGGCAGGGCGCCGCACCGGCCGGACCGCCGCGCGTCACCCTGGACAAGGGCCGGGTCAGCCTGACCAAGGGCGGCTCGGTCTCGCTGGTCAAGAACGGTCAGCCGATGCTCAGTTCGGTGCGGATGGCGCTGGGCTGGGAGCCCGCCTCGCGCGGGCGCAGCATCGACCTGGACGCCTCCTGCATCGCCTTCGACGCCAAGCGCGAGCGACTGGAGACGGCCTGGTTCATGAAGCTGGCGGTCTTCAACGGCGCCATCCAGCACACCGGCGACAACCTCACCGGCAAGGGCGGCGGGGACGACGAGGCGATCGACGTCCACCTGGAGGGCCTTCCCGCCGAGGTCTGCGGACTCGTCTTCGTCGTCAACTCCTTCTCCGGCCAGCGCTTCACGGAGGTCCGCAACGCCTACTGCCGGCTGATCGACACCTCCACCGGCGACGAGCTGGTCCGCTTCAGCCTGACCGAGTCCGAGCCGCACACCGGCGTGGTGATGTGCAAGCTGGTGCGCCAGTACTCGGGTGAGTGGGTGATGACCGCCCTGGGCTCGTACGTGGACTCGAAGACCGCTCGCGGTATGGTCAAGCCCGCTGCCGCCCTGCTCTGAGCAACCTGGCGCCGCCCGGCCGCGTGTCATGGGTACGCGGTCGGATCGGCCGACGGCGCCTACTGCCAGGACGGGGATCTGCAATGGGGCTATTTCTCCGGGACACCAGCTTCCGTACCTCGGACCACGAGGGGGTCTACCGGGCCCTGACGGAGTTCTGGGATTCCGAGGGGTTCGAGCTGGTACCGGTGCCGCCGCCGGTGCCCGGCTCGGCCCGGACGGACTGCTTCACCCTCCACCGGGGCGGCGACGGCTGGACCCACCTCGGCTGGACCGCCGGCTGGGAGTGGGACCTGCGCCGCCGCGCCCAACTGCACGTCTCCCGGGCGCTGGACTGCGCGGGCCTGCTCACCTTCGTCTACGACGGTGAGAGC
Source organism: Kitasatospora nipponensis (assembly GCF_039528135.1). Taxonomy (NCBI): domain Bacteria; kingdom Bacillati; phylum Actinomycetota; class Actinomycetes; order Kitasatosporales; family Streptomycetaceae; genus Kitasatospora; species Kitasatospora nipponensis. The sequence continues at coordinate 1,130 of NZ_BAAALF010000348.1, forward strand.
TGGGGCTACGAGCTCTTCGAATCCGGCGCCGTGCGCGACCAGTTCGTGCACTGGATCGAGGAGACCTTCTTCTTCCCGGGCCGGGACACCACCGGCCGCCCGGACGTCCTGGTCGACGTCTTCCCCGAACTCGCCCTGGACGCGGCCACGGTGGCCGGCTACCTCTCGCCGTTCCCCGAGGACGAGCGGGACGAGCCGAGCTGGAACGTCCGGGTCCGGCCCGACGACGCCTACACCCGCGGCGACCCGCTCTGCTTCATGGACTTCTGGCGCATGCTCGGGATCGACGTCGGTGTGCGCGACGAGCGGATCACGCTGGCCGCGCCGGTCGCGCGGCGCTTCGGGCTGCGCAGGGTCGCTCAGCCGGCCGGCTGGACGTCCGAGGCCCGCAGGTAGGCGAGGCGGTGGTTGTAGCGGATGGGGTAGTAGGTGTCCTGACCGACCACCAGGGTCCGGTCGTCGGGGGCGTCCCCGTCGATGTTGCGGTCGTAGAAGAAGTCGGCCCGCTCCGGGACGTCGTCGGCGGCGAGGTAGGCCTGGCCGGCCGGGATCGTGGCGCGCAGGGCCACCACCTCGGGTGCCGTGATCGCCGGGTAGCGGGCGTAGGCGGCGGACTCCGGGTAGGCCCGGCCGTACACCGGGATCGTGGCCAGGCCCGCGCGCGGGGTCAGCACCGTGCGCGCCCCGGCGCCGGCCGGACCGGCCACCCCCGCCAGCTGGGCGAGCTGGCCCAGGTGGGTGAAGGCCGCGCCGGCGGCCGCCACGTTGGCGGCGACGGCGCGCCGCTCCAGGCGGGCACTGCGCCCGCCGGCGTTGTGGAACCACGCCTGCTGCCCGTCGTACCAGATCGCCGTCCACTCGCCCTGCTGCCCGGCCACCACGTACCCGGTCCCCGTCACGGCCTTGTCGCTCCAGTCGGAGGCGGCGGTGCCGCCGCCGTCGATCAGCGGGGCGTCGTCGGCGGGACGGGTGCGCAGGTAGACGAAGTTCTCCGGGCGGGCCGTCACCGAGCCGACCGGGGGTTCGTTGGAGGCGTCGAAGGCGGGCGCGATGGTGACCACGTCACCGGCCCGGGGGTCACCGGCGTCGCCGGGGCCGATCGGCGCGTTCAGCAGGTCCAGGTAGTGGCCCCAGTCCCAGAAGGTGCCCGGGTCCCAGTGCATGCCGGACTGGCTCGCCTGGGTCGGGCCGGGGACGTCGTCGTGGCCGATGACGTGCTGGCGGTCCAGCGGGACGCCGAAGCGCGCGGCGAGGTAGCGCACCAGCTCCGCCGAGGACTGGTAGAGCTGCTCGGAGTACCAGGTCGGCCGGTCCTTGGGCAGCGCGTAGCCCTCGTGCTCGATGCCGATGCTGTGCATGTTGACGCTCTTGTTGCCGGCGTGCCAGGCGATGTCCTGGGTGCGGACCAGCTGGGTGACGTGACCGTCGGCGGAGCGGACCAGGTAGTGGGCGCACGCCTGCTGCTCCGGGTCCTGGAACGCCGCGATCGACCCGTCGTAGGAGCCCTCGGTGTCGTGGATGACGATGAAGCGGATCGCCTGGCCGTCGGCGGGGCGGTCGGCGGGGTTGTAGTTCCCGAACGAGGTCGGGTCCCTGGGGTCGGTGAGCGCGTACGCGGCCGGGTGGACGTCGCACCCCAGGTCGCTCGGGCACTCGGGCGACACGACGGCGGACGGCACGGGAGCCGGCCCGGCGGACGGCACGGCGACCGGGCTGCCGACCGGAGCCGACGGCGCGGCGACCGGGCCCTCGGCCGCCCGCTCGGCGGAGGCGAGCGCGGGGTCGGCCGGCAGGGTGATCCGGTGGCCGTCCAGCGTGGTGCGACTCACGCCGCCGCGCACGGTCGTGAAGACCCGCTCCGCGAGGAGTCGCCCGGCCGCCCGGTCGCCGGTGCCCGGGCCCGACGACTGCGAACCTGCCGCGCCGAACCGGGCCACCGCCTGGTACCAGGACCCGGCGGTGCGCCGGTACCGGGCCAGCAGGGCCGCGCCGCCGCGGATGTTCTGCGCGCTGTCCGTCCGCAGCTCGGCCGCCGCGCGGTTGATCAACTCGGCGGAGGCGTCCAGGGTGAGCAGCGCGGCGGAGTCGGCGCAGCGGACCGTGCCGCCGACCGCGGTGGTGGCCACCGGGCGCACCGGCCGGCCCTCGCCCGGGCCCTCGCCCCGCCCGTCGCGTTCGGCGCTCCCGTCGCCCGCGACCGCGGCCGGATCCACCTGCGTGAGGCCGAGCACGCCGTAGTTCCCGGTGGTGCTCGGCTCCCCGTGGTGGTCCTCCCAGCGGGTCTCCTGGTAGGACAGCGCCAGCAGCACGGCCTGCGGGACGCCGAACTCCGCTGCCGCGGAGGCGAACTGTCGCTGCAGCAGGTCGGCGGGAGGCGCGGCGGACGCCGCCGCGGTGGTCGCCGGCGCCGCCGTCGCCACGGTCAGGCCCGCGGCGACCACCAGGGCCGGCAGCCCGCGCAGCCGCGGGCGGACGGAGAGGGGGGAGATGGGCATACCTGAACATATCGGCCGCCCGGCCGGCCCCACGCGGGACACGACGGAACGGCCGTCCGCCCCTTGCGGTCCCCCGGACTGACCGGCCCTCAGGGCGGCTCACGCAGGCCGATCATCAGCCTGCGCTGAACGAGTGGAGCCCGCCGCCCGCCCCCGCACGCTGTCCGGGCCGCGCCGGACCCGCCGCCTAACGTGGCCGGATGCGAAGAAGTGGGCGGGTGTGGCCCGTGCTCCTGGGAACCTGTGCGGCCTTCGTGGCCCCGGTGGCGGGGCCGGCCTCCCCCGCTCCGCGGCCGCCCGCGCAGGCGGCCCCGCACCCGGGGGTCGCCGCCCCGGTGCCGGTACCGGCCGCCGCGAGCGCGCCGGCCCCCACGGCCCCCGCGGCCGCGGCCGCGCCGCCCGGCCCCGACTGCGCGCGGCTGGCCTGCGTCGCGCTGACCTTCCCCG
>NZ_BAAALF010000349.1:0-3977 GCF_039528135.1 Kitasatospora nipponensis
CTGCCGCTGGAGGCGGCGCTGCCGGTGCGCAGCGCGCCGACCAGCGCGAGGGGGGGCGCCTCGGCGGCCAGCAGGGCGGCGGTCAGCGAGCGTGGAGCGGTCCTGGAGTGCACGCGGATCTCCGTTCGGGACGGGGTGGTGGGCCGGGGGACCGTCACATCAGGTGGACCCACTGGGCCACCGACGGCACGCCGTTCGCGTCGACCACGAAGAGCATGTAGTAGCCGGGCGGCGCCAGGTTGGGGTTGCTGGTCACGTTGAGGTCGACGCTGCCGTCGCCGTGCACGGTCAGCGGCAGGTCGACGAAGCGCTGGTTGGGGTCGGAGGAGTGGGTGACGGCGGCCGGGCGGATCAGCTCGGCGCGCACGATCGGCCCGTCCACCGTGATGCGCCGGCTGGAGCCGTAGGACCACATCGGGTCGGCGACGGAGGTGATCTGCGGGCGGGCGCCGTGGTAGAGGTACGGCGGGGTGTAGATCGACACGTGCAGGTCGAAGCTGCCGTTGCCCGGGTTGTCGCCCACCGTCATCACCCGGCCGTCCGGCAGCAGGAAGGACGCCGAGTGGTAGCTGCGCGGGATCGGGTCGGTGGCCAGGCCCGCGGTGAAGGTGTCGGTCGCCGGGTCGAACATCGAGGCCTCGAAGACCGGGTCCGCGCGGTTGTGCAGGGCGCCGCCCGTCTCCAGCACCCGGCCGTCGGGGAGCAGCACGGTGGAGACGTACATCTTGCCCTGGGCGGCCGACTCCGTGCTGCCGTCGGCGAGGTGGCCCAGTGGCAGCAGCGGACCGGGCGTGTAGGCGGGGGAGGCGGCCCGGAGGTCGACGAGGTCGGTCTGCCGCCCGGCGTCCACGTTGCTGACGATGTTGCCGCCGCCCACGGTGAGCACCCGCTGGTCCTGGGCGGGCGGCAGCAGCACGCTCATCGACTGGTCGCGGGTGTCCTTGCTCTGCAGCCCGGGCACGTCGGTGACGGTGTTGGCCCGGTAGTCGTACAGCGCGGCCCCCGCGCCCGGCGTGCCGTTGCCGAAGACGTGGCTGCCGGTGTAGAAGAGCCGGCCGTCCTGCAGCAGCACCATCGAGGGGTACAGGCCCCAGAAGTGCCAGCTCTGGTTGACCTGCCCGGTCGGCTGCCAGGCCTGCGCGGAGGTGGCGAAGCGCTCGGCGGTGACGCTGCCGCTGGAGTCGGCCCGCAGGCCGCCGAAGGTCAGCACGTCCCCGTCGCCCATCTCGGTGGCGGAGGGGTACCAGTGACCGTCGTTCATGTCGTTGGTGGGCGTGTAGCTCTCGGTGGCCGGGTCGAAGAGGTAGCCGCTGGCGAGCCCCTCGTAGCCGTGGCTGCCGTCGGCGGCGGGGTAGGAACGGGTGCCGCCCATGATCAGCACCCGGCCGTCGGGCAGTTGCACGTGCCCCGAGCAGAACAGGTCCACGGGCGTGCGGACCTGGTGGAAGCCGCCGGTGGCGGGATCGTAGACGGCCGAGGTGAAGGTGCCGGCGGCGAACGCCATCGGGTCGTTGCCGGAACCCGCCATCAGCAGCACCCGGCCGTTGTGCAGCACGATGGCGTGCATGCTGCGCACCGGGTTCGGGAACGGCATCACCTGCCAGGAGCCGGCGGTGCAGGCCGGGCCGGCCGTGCAGGTGTCGGGGCCGGCCGGCACGGTGGCGTCGGTCATGGTGTAGTCGTCGGTGGTCACCGTGCCGGTGCCGTAGACCGTCACGCCCCAGCTGAGCTGGTCGGTGTTCGGCGGGACCACCGGCGTGCGCACCTCGGCGTGCGCGTAGGCCGTGGCGGGGGGCAGCGTCGACAGGTCGGTCCAGTACTGCCAGCCGGTGGCGACGTCGTGGCGGAAGGCGGTGATCACCGTGTCGGGAGTGCTGGTGGTGTACCAGACCCCCAGGTCGTACTGGTGGCCCGGCGTCACCGCCGGGGCGCAGGACGGGCTCTCCCGCATCATCGCCTTGCGGTCACCGGTGGTGACGCCCGTGACGGTGAGCCGCAGCGCGTGCGTGCCGCCGTGCGCCCCGGCCGAGGTCACCGTGTAGTCGGCCGTGCCGGTGCCCCAGCCGGACTGCTCCCAGCAGAGCGGGAAGCCGTTGCCGTCGAGCGACTCCAGGCCCGGATCGACCAGCAGGTTGGCGCCGGCCCAGGCGGGACGGGCGCCGAGCATCAGGGCCAGCAGGGCCAGCACGGCGGCGAAGACCGGCCCGGCCTTGGGGCGGGATGTGCGGATCACAGCTGGGCTCCTCCGGTGATGGCGGTGGTGGTGGCGGCGGCTGGCGTGGCGGTGGCGGCGCCGGCGGTCGTGGTGGCGGCGGCGGGTCAGGGGTGCGGCGGCCGGGCGGCGTCGGCGTCCTTGACGTCGCCGTCCTTGACGATGCGTCGGATCTCGATCCGGTCCGCCGCCGAGTCCCCGAAGGCGGCGACGACGGTGGAGTGGGCCAGCGCGGCGCGCACGGTCGGCAGGTCGTTCGGGTCCTGGCGCAGGGCGGGGCTGGAGACGATGTAGTCCAGGCTGCGCCAGCCCTGCGGCAGGGTGGCGGCGACGGCCGGGTCGAGGTCGACCTTGGAGTACCAGATCACCCCGCTGCCGGGCTCGAAGCCGTCGCGCACCAGACCCGGCCAGAGCGCGTCGTCCACGGTGATCCGGGTGTGCGCGGGGTCGGGCAGCTGGGTGCGCAGCCAGCGGGCGGCCGCGTCGTAGCGCGCGTTGGGGTGCGAGGTCAGGGCGGTGCGGTCGCCGGCGTACCACCGCGGCACGGTGTAGCCGGCGGCGAGGGCGGCGGCCAGCAGCAGCACCGCCCAGCGCACCGCGCGCGGGACGGGGCCGGGCCGGGCGGGTGGGAGCGGCCGGATGCCCAGGACCAGCCGGGTGGCCAGCTGGGCGGCGCCGGCCAGGACCAGTGCCAGGAAGGGCAGCGCCTGGATCACGTACATCGCCGGCAGGTAGCCGGCGCCCGGCCGCAGCACCACGGCCGCCAGCAGCAGTACGGCCAGCGCGGGCGCGCGCAGCCGGCGTGAGCCGAGCAGCGGCAGCGCGACCGCCAGGCCGCCGACGATCAGCACCCGGTCGTAGTAGAGCCAGGAGTCCAGCACCTGGCGTGCGCCCGAACCCGGCGTCAGCACCGAGCCGGAGCCGGAGCGGTGGAGCTGGAAGAAGAGGCCGCCGAGCAGCGAGACATGGCCGGGTCCGGGGAGGAGCTCGCCCTTGATCGCGGCGTACAGCGGATAGCCGACGGCGATCAGGAAGAGCGCCGTGCCGAAGCCGACCAGCGAGAACTTCCTGGTGGTGCGGCCGCTGTGCTGCCACAGCAGCAGCACCAGGGCGGGCAGCACCACGGCGATGGTCTCCTTGGTGAGCACCGCGACCCCCGCGCACAGGCCCGCCGCGACGTGGTGCCACAGGTGCTTGCGCGGGGAGGCGGCCAGCGCGAAGGCGGCGAGCATCCACGGGAGGGCGAAGTTGTCCAGGAAGAGCTCGCGTTGCAGGCCCACCGCCAGCGGGCTGAGCCCCAGCAGCAGCACGGCGAGCGCGGCGAAGCCGCGGGAGAGGCCCAGCCGACGGGCCAGCAGGTGCAGCAGCAGCGCGCTCACCGCGGTGACCGGGAGCATCACGATCCGCAGTTCGGCCGTCCAGAGGTGGTCGGGCGAGGCGAACAGGCCCGGCAGCCAGGCCAGTACGGCCAGTTGCACCCAGCCGAGGGGTGGATGGTCGTACCAGTAGGTGTAGGGGGCCAGCCCGTGGTGGTGCTGGACGGCCCAGGCCTGCGCGAGGTAGGTCCCCTCGTCGTCGCTGACGGTGGGGTAACCGGTGATGTTCCAGAACTGGACGGGGGGGGCGGCGGGGGGGGCGGCGGGGGGGGGGGGGGCGGGCGCCGCCGGCGGAACAGGCGCGGGCGCAGGCGCGGGCGCGGGCGCGGGAGGCGGGGCCGGCGAAGGTAGGACGGGCACCGGCACCGGCACCGGCACCGGCACCGGCG
>NZ_BAAALF010000350.1:0-3903 GCF_039528135.1 Kitasatospora nipponensis
GGGCCTCCGGCAGAGGCAAGCCCACCAGCGCCGCGCCGGCGGCCAGCGCGCCGGCGCCCAGCGCCGCCGCGACCGCCGAGAAGGCGCCGGTGCCGATCCAGAGCAGCACCCCACCGGGCAGCAGCACGCGCAGCCCGTGGTTGATGTCGACCAGCTCCAGGTAGGCCGCAGTGCACCGGTCGCAGGTGCGCAGGTGTTCGCCGACCTCGGCCGAGGCGCGCTTGCGCAGGGCGCCGCGCGCGTACAGGCCCAGCCGGTTGGCGTACTCCTCGCAGCCCTCGCGCTGCTCCGCCGAGACGTGCGCCTGGAGGAAGCCGGCCGCCAGCCGGGAGCGGGCGCGGTGCGCCTGCACGGCGGTGGCGTTCGCGGTCTTGCCGAGCAGCACCGACACCGTCTTGGGGGACTCCTGCTCGACCTCGGTGTGCCAGAGCAGCACCCGGTCGTCCTCGGGCAGTTCCACGAACGCCCGCATCACCATCCGCTGGTCGGCTGCCGCCATCGCCCAGGCGTCCGCCCCCGGGTCGGCGAGGTCGCACTCGACCGCCGAGGCGGCCGAGGACTGGGCGAAGAGGCCGAAGTCGTCGACCAGTTGCTCGCGCCGCTCGCTGCGCGCCCAGGCCGCCGCGACGTTGCGCACGGCCGTCAGCAGGTAGGCCCGGACGGCGAACTCGGGGCCCTTGCCCGCCCGCAGGGCCTGCAGCGTGCGGGCGAAGACCTCGCCGGCCAGGTCCTCGGCGGTGAAGCTGTCCCGGCAGCAGGTACGGGCGTAGCGGCGCACCGACTCGGCGTGCCGGCGGTAGATCTCCTCGTACGCGGTGTCGTCCCCGGCGCGCACCAGGGCCGTCAACTCGGCGTCGGAGGGCGGCCGCTCGCCGTCCAGCGGGTCGGCCGGCGGTGGCACCTTGCCGAGCGCGGCGGGGGCTGGAAGCTCCCCGCCGTCGTCGCCGGACTCGGTGGCGCCGCCGGCCCGGCCCCCCCGGCCGGCCACGAAGGCCTCCGGGGTCACCCCGCCCTGACCGGCGACCGCCTGGCCGGGCACCCGCCCGGTGAGCGCGGCGCCGCCGTAGGGGGAGTCGGCGAGCGACTCGCGCGAGGGCGCGCCGCCCTGCCCGGGCACCTGCCCGGCCGAGGACTCGGGCCCGGGCCCGGTGCCGCGCTCGTTCTGCTCCTCGGCACTCATCCGCTGCCTGCCTCGCCCGCGTCGCCCGATGCGCCCGCCCCGGTCGGCCGGGCGGCCAGGGCCCGCCGGGCGGGGGCGGCGCCGTCCTCGCTCGTGGCCCGGTCCCGGCGTCGGCGCACGGTGGCGGCCCGCACCCGCCCGGGGCGCGTCACAGCACGCCGCCGGCTTCGGCGGCGCTCGCGGCACCGCGAAGGGTGCGCACCGGGACAATGGCTCCAAGCACGGCCAAAGAATGGCATAGCGGCGAGGGGTCCGGAAGCCGCGCAGGCCCGGACCCACTCTTCCGGGGAAGCACCCGTCGCTCTGTTCGCCCGCTCCGGCGCAGCCAGTTGACACCGGGTTGACGCCGGCGGCCGACCGCCCGCCGCAGCGGGCCGCGAGCGGAGGCTACCGCGTGCGCAGCCCGTCCAACAGGATGCGCAGCAGCCGCTCGGCCGGTTCGGCCGCGCCCCGCACGCCGCCGCGCCCGATGGACGGCGGTACCGCGGCGGTGAGGACCAGCACGATCTCCGAGACGGTCACCCCCGGGCGCAGCTCGCCGGCCGCCGCGGCGCGCGCGACGAGCGCGGCCAGCAGCTGGAGCAGCAGGCGCGGGTCGGCGTCCGGGACCTCCGCGGGGCCCGGCTCGGGCGGCGCGCCGAGACCGGCGCCCAGGTCGGCGCCGAAGCTCGCCTCGGCGGCGGCGCCGATCGCCCCCGCGAAGGCCGCGTCGAGCAGACCGGTCCCGTCCTGCGGCCCGGAGCGCCCGCCGTACCCGCCCTGCGCCGCGGGGCCGGCGTCCGTCGGCAGCCGCTGCTCCGGCACCCGGGCCAGCTCCTCGGCGTACCCGAACGCCTCCGGCGGCAGCAGCCGCCCGGCGCCGGTGCCCACGGCGGTGGCCAGGTAGGCGGCGAGCGCCTCCCACGGCCCGGCCGGCCCGTAGAGCGCCTCGCGGGCCCGGGCGGTGAGCCAGGCGACCTCCTCGGCGGCGATCCGCTGGACCAGTACCTCCTTGCTGGGGAAGCGCCGGTAGACCGTGCCGACCCCCACGCCGGCCCGTCGCGCCACCTCCTCCATCGGCGCGTCGTAGCCCAGTTCGCCGAAGACCTCGCGGGCCGCCCGCAACACGCTCTCCAGGTTCCGGCGGGCGTCCACCCGCAGCCGCGGGCCGCCCGCGCGGCGTTCCCCGCCCGGGCCGGGCTGCGCACCCGCGGACCGGTACGGGACGGACAGCGGCGCACGCTGCTCCGGCAGGCTGTTCGCACCGATCTGCGGCACCGTCGGTTCGCCCAGCAGGTGATCCTGTTCCATCAATCCCAACCCTCCCCCGGAGGGGCCCAGTTCAGGACCCCTGTGCGTAGTCGCCGCAGCAGCCCGTCATGCGCCGCGGTCCAGCCCCACCCCGGTTCTCCGACCCCCCGAGCCGGTCCTGGGCCGCCGTCACGCCGCCTCGTCGGGCGTCGGACGGCCCGCGCGGGTGTAGGGATCATCCGCGAACTACCCTTCCCCGTTTCAGCGTGGACCAGTCGGGCTGGACGGCCAACGGTAAATCAGGCCGTAATGGATTCACCACCCGGGGTGACGGCCGACTGCCCGGTACGCGGGTGTCAGGGGCGCCCCGATAGGCCTCCGGCGACACGGGAAACCGCTCCCGTCCCGCCCGAATCCGGTACGGACTGTGGACAAGAGGGCCTTCGGCAGTGCGTCATGGAGGCGTGAACCAGGTCACATCGACAGGGGGTGGCACCATCCGGATCCTGATCGTGGGAGGAGGTATCGCCGGGCTCACCGCGGCCCAGCGACTCCAGCGCGGACTGGGAGAGGAACTGCGGGACGGCAGGGCCGAGGTCACCGTGGTGGAGGCCGCGCCGTACCTGACGTACCGGCCGCTGCTCGCCGAGGTGGCGGCCGGCTCGATCGACCCCAGACACGTGGTGGTGCCGCTGCGCCAGGCGCTGCCCGGTTGCCGGGTGCTGACCGCCCGGATCACCCGGATCGATCACACGCGGCGGCTCGCCTGGATCGTACCCCAACCTGGCTCTGAGCTCGAACTTCCCTACGATCAGATTGTTCTGACGGTCGGTTCGATCTCCCGGACGCTGCCGGTGCCGGGGCTCGCCGAGCACGGCATGGGCTTCTCGACGGTCGGCGAGGCGGTCGCCCTGCGCAACCACGTGCTGGCCCAGCTCGACCTCGCCTCCTCCACCCGCGATCCCGAACTGCGGCAGTCCGCACTGACGTTCGTCTTCGTCGGCGCGGGCTACGGCGGGGTGGGCGCGCTGGCCGAGCTGGAGGACATGGCCCGGCACGCGCTGCGCGGCTACCCCAACATCCAGCCGGACGACCTGCGTTGGGTGCTGGTGGAGGCCGCCGACCGGATCCTGGCCGAGGCGGACCCGGAGCTGGCCGCCCACAGCCTGCGCCAGCTGCGCGACCGGAGCGTGGACGTTCGCCTCGCCACCACCCTCGACTCCGCCCAGGGCCGGGTGATGGTGCTCTCGGACGGCAGCCGGTTCGCCGCCCGCACGCTCGTCTGGACGGCCGGCGTGCGACCGGCACCCGTGCTGGGCGCCACCGACCTCCCGCTCGACGCCGACGGCCGGGTCCGCTGCCTGGAGACCCTCCAGGTGGCCGGCCCGGGCGGCGCCGCGCTGCCCGGCGCCTGGGCGGCCGGCGACTGCGCGGCCGTTCCCGACCGGCCCGCCGGGTCCGCCGCCGCTCCGGCCCGCGCCGCCACCGCCGCC
>NZ_BAAALF010000351.1:0-3871 GCF_039528135.1 Kitasatospora nipponensis
CGCGAGCCGGCCGCCGCGCGGCAGGCCGCCGGGTGCGGTACGGGCGGGCAGTCGGGCAGCCGCTGCTCACCCGCGTACATCTCGGGCAGGCGCCCGGCGAACTGCACGGAAGCCGCCAGCAGACCCTCCAGCACGGCCCCCGCCTCGCGCTCGAAGCCCGCCTCGGCCAGCCCCGAGATCGCCATCGCCGTCTCCTGCACCCGGACGGCTCCGCTGCGGTGGCCCAGCGGGTTGAAGCGGGCGGACTTGGCGCTGAGGGTGCGCAGGCCCCAGCCGCAGTCCAGCTCCGGAGCGGCCAGCCGCTGGGCCACCAGGCGGGTCTGCTCGCGGTCCAGCAGGCCGGGCAGCGCGGCGCCCTCGGCGCCCAGGCCCAGGTCGAGCAGATGGACGAAGGAGGCGCTGACCGCGGGCAGCACCCGGCCGTCGGCGGTCAGCGCGGCGGCCGGCCGGCCCCCGGAGAGGTCGTCGATCCAGAACTCCTCGCGGAAGCGGGCACGCAGCCCGGCCGCCCACTCCCGCCAGTGGGCCGCACCGGGGCGCCCGAACGCCTCCAGCAGCTCGGCTCCGTGCAGGGCCGCCCGGTGCGCCTGGGCCTGGACCTCGCAGCGGGCCGCGGCGGGCGGCGCGGCCCGCTCGTCCGCGGGTCTGCCGAGGTCGGTGACGAAGCCCTCGACGGCGCCGGCGTCCACCGTCGCCCGGAGCGCGCCCAGCGCCCGCTCGGCGGCCGGCAGCAGGTCGGTGACCTCCGCGGCGGGCAGGCCCCAACGCCAGGCCTCGGCCAGGACGGTGACGAAGAGCAGGGTGGCCTCGGTGGCCGTGCAGGAGGGCGGGAGCTCGGGGCCGGCGTGCCGCAGTGCGCCGGGGACGATGCCTTCGCCGCGGCCACCGGCCGCCGCGCCCTGCTGGCGGCGTGCCAGCGCCCGCAGCGTCCCGGCAGCGAGCCTGGTGCCCAACGGGAGGGTCAGGCGCGCGGCCCACAGCGCGTCGGCGGGGGCCAGCCCGAAGCGCCACGGCGCCCCGGAGGCGGCGTAGAGGTCGGAGGGCCGGTCGGAGTCGGCGAGCAGGAGACTGCCGAGGGCGTCCAGTGACCGCTCGACCAGGGGCGCGGCGCGTGAGTCGTCACAGCGCACCCGCAGGTCGGACCAGGGCGCCGCTATGCCCGCCCCGCGGCCGATCGGCGGCCGGGCCGTGACGACCGGCGCGGGCTCCAGCTCCACCCGCAGCTCGACCGCCCAGCGGGCCCCGGGTTGCACCTCCAGGTCCCAGCGCAGGACCCCGGCGCCGGCCAGCACGGCGTGCGGCGAGGGACGGGCGGTGACGGTGGCGCTGTGGCCGCGGCTGGTCCAGCGCAGGCCGGCGGACTGCACCTGCCCGGGGATGTCCGCCGAGCGCTGGCCGGCCGCGATCTCCGCGAGGGATCCCAGGTCGGTGCCCAGGGCGATCTCCAGCGGGAGGCGGGCGGGCCGGCTCCCCGCGTTGCGCACGGTGATGCTCTCCACGCCGTCCGCGTGCCGCAGGCGCTCCACGGTCAGCGCCGGATCCGGATCGAGCTCCCCGGGCACCCGCACGGCGGCCACGAAGCGCGCCTGGGCCGTCGAGGAGAGCTCGCCCTGCAGGGCGAGCGGTTCGATGCCGCCCAGCCGCACCTCCATCCGGCTCACCACCCGCAGCCCGGAGCGGAAGAACCCGTGCAGGCCGTCGCCGCGCAGCTGGCCGTCGTGCCCCGAGGCCGCCATGGCCGGGGCGTTCACGCAGAGGACGTCGCCGTGCACGGTGGCCGGCAGCCGCCGGGCCTGCGCCGCCGGGCGTCCGGCGCCACCGGGCACCGGCTCGGGCCGCCCGGGCCCGGCGCCGGCTCGGGAGCCGCCGACCGTCTCGGCCGGCAGCGCGGTCTGTGCGGGCCTGGGGGCCGTCACCGGGTTCTCCTCCTGTCGGCCGGCAGGGTCGGCCCGCGGGCCGCGACTGCCGTGGATCGTCTCTGTCCGGCTCGCCCGCACGGTGCGCAGCGGGCTCCGCCGGGTCCCTCCTGGTCGAACTCCCCGAGTGCCGTCGACGGACTCGGGCCTGCTCCGCCCGCCGCGCGCTCCCCCGCGGACGGCGCCACCGTCCGTGGCGGACCCCGGGGCGCCCCCAGAGTGAACGCGGCGTACGGGCCTCAGGTCACGCCCCGACACCCGGCGGTCCCGGATCCGGTCCGCGCCCGGACCGGTCGCCGGCCCCCACCGGCGCCGGACACGGTCGCCCTGGCGCCTCGATCGCGTCGGGCGGGCGGCCCCGGCAGCACTCACTCGGCGTCAGGATACGGTGCCGGGGTGGCACGGCCCGCACCGGGAAGTCCACAGGTCGCCGCCGTCGGACACCCGCGGCCGGCCCGGGTGGGGCGCCCGCAGCGCACCGATGCCCAGCAGCGCGAGCACCGTTCGCACCGAGCGCAGACCGAGGAGTCTCATGTCCGTCGTGATCCGACAGCCCGGGGTCGTCCTGACCGACCACCTCTTCCAGGTGCCGCTGGACCACGCGGCACCGCAGGGCGAGCAGATCGAGGTCTACGCCCGCGAGGTGGTCGCGGCCGGCCAGGAACGCACCGAACTGCCCTGGCTCCTCTACCTCCAGGGCGGGCCCGGCGGGCGGGCCGGACGGCCGCTGGGGCGGGACAGCTGGCTGGACCGGGCGCTGGAGGAGTACCGGGTGCTGCTGCTGGACCAGCGCGGCACCGGCCGGTCGACCCCGGCGACCCGCCAGAGCCTGCCGCTGCGCGGCGGGGCCGCCGAGCAGGCCGCCTACCTCGCGCACTTCCGGGCCGACTCGATCGTCCGCGACGCGGAGCTGATCCGGCGCCAGCTGCTCGGCGACCAGGGCAGGTGGAGCCTGCTGGGCCAGAGCTTCGGCGGGTTCTGCACGCTGACCTACCTCTCGCTGGCGCCCGAGGGCCTGCGCGAGGCCCTGGTGACCGGCGGGCTGCCCGGGCTGCGCAGCAGCGCGGCCGACGTCTACCGCGCCGCGTACCCGCGGGTGGCGCGCAAGAACTCCGCGCACTACGACCGCTACCCGCAGGACGTCGAGGCGGTGCGGCGGATCGTGGAGCACCTGGCCACGGCGCCCGCCCGGCTGCCGGCCGGCGGGCTGCTGACCGTGGAGGCGTTCCAGGCCCTGGGCCTGCTGCTCGGCTCCGGCAACGGTTCGGACGTGCTGCACTACCTGCTGGAGGACGCCTGGATCCGTGGCGGCGCGGGGCTCGAGCTCTCCGACACCTTCCTCGGCGGCGTGGAGTCGAAGCTCTCCTTCGCCGACGGCCCGCTCTACGCCGTGCTGCACGAGTCCATCTACGGGCAGCGGTCGGTGGACCCCGGCGCGACCGGCTGGGCCGCCGAGCGGGTCCGCAAGGAGTTCGCGGACTTCGACGCCGCCCAGGCGCTCGCGGACGGGACCCCGGTGCGGTTCACCGGCGAGATGATCTACCCCTGGATGTTCGAGACCGACCCGGCGCTCCGCCCGCTGCGCCAGACCGCGGAGCTGCTCGCCCAGCACACGGAGTGGGCCGACCTCTACGCGCCGCAGGTACTGGCGGCGAACGAGGTGCCGGTGGCCGCCGCCGTCTACCACGACGACATGTACGTGGACACCGCCGACTCGCTGGCGACGGCCGACGCGGTGCGCGGGCTCCGGACCTGGGTGACCAACGAGTGGGAGCACGACGGGCTGCGGGTCAGCGGCGGGCAGGTGCTGGAACGCCTGATCCGGATGGCGCGCGGCCAGCTGTAGCAGCCGCCGGGGGCCCTCCGCGAGCCGCGGCAGGCACGGCAGGCGCAGGACGCCCGCGAGGCGGCGCAGCGCGCCACGGCCGGACGGCGGGCCGGGCGGTCGCCGGGCC
>NZ_BAAALF010000352.1:0-3293 GCF_039528135.1 Kitasatospora nipponensis
GGGCGGCAGGACGCCGCCGGCCACCGCCAGGGCGCAGACCGCGGCCTCCACCGCGCCGGCCGGCGCCCAGTACGCCGGCGACGCCGACCCGTACAAGGTGCCGGCGGCCGACCGCGACGACGCGGACGAGGACGAGTAGTCATGGCGGGTGAGCCGGCGGCAGCCGGTTCGACGGGGGCGTTCTCCACCGACACGGTGGAGGACGCCCTCGCGGTGCTTCCGGGCCCCCGCGAGGAGTCACCGGCCGGTTTCGAACGGCAGTGGCGGGGGGTCGTCGAGGCGATCCGCGCCGCCCGGTCGATCGACCTGATCTGCCACATCATCCCCGACGGCGACGCGCTCGGCTCGGCCCTGGCAGCGGGCCTGGCGCTGCGCTCGCTGGGCCACCAGGTGCGGGTCTCCTTCGGTGACGACCCGCAGATCATCCCCGAGTCGCTCTCCTTCCTGCCCGGCCAGGAGCTGATCGTGCCGGCCGCCGAGGTGCCGGAGGAGCCGGAGCTGGTGCTCTGCTTCGACGTGGCCTCCGAGGGGCGGCTGGGCCTGCTGCACGCCAAGGCCTTCGCCGCGCGCACCCTGGTGGTCATCGACCACCATGCCTCCAACCCCGGCTTCGGCACCCACCGGGTCATCGACCCGAGCGCGCCGGCCACCGCGGTGCTCGTCGACGAGCTGCTGCGCCGGCTGCGGGTGCCGCTCGACCGGGAGATCGCCAGCTGCCTCTACACCGGCGTCGCCACCGACACCGGCTCCTTCAAGTACGCCGCCACCACCCCCGCCACCCACGAGCTGGCCGGGCGGCTGCTGGCCACCGGGATCCGGCACGACCTGATCTCCCGCCAGCTCTGGGACACCTCCTCCTTCGGCTACCTCAAGGTGCTCGCCGCCGCGCTGGAGCGCGCGGTGTACGAGCCGCAGGCGGCCGGCGGGCAGGGGCTGGTGTGGACCTGGGTGCCGTACCAGGACCTCGCGCTGTTCAGCGTGACGGTCGAGGAGATCGAGGGCCTGATCGACATCCTGCGCCGGCCGGCCGAGGCCGAGGTGGCGCTGGTGCTCAAGCAGGACCCGGACGGCACGCTGCGCGGCTCCTGCCGGGCCAAGGGCGCGGTCGACGTGGCCGCCGTCTGCGCGTCGCTGGGCGGTGGCGGGCACCGGTTCGCGGCCGGCTTCTCGGCCCGCGAGGACGTGCCCGCGGTGGTGGCCCGGTTCCGGGCCGCGCTCGGCTGACCCGTCCCAGGGCCGAGCCGTTCGCGGGCCGGCCCGCCCGAGGGCTCCGTTCCGGAGCCGTTCCGTTCCGTTCCGTTCCCAGAGAAAGTACCGATGAAGCGCAAAGGCACCGGGCCCGACGGCCTGGTCATCGTGGACAAGCCCGAAGGCATCACCTCGCACGGCGTGGTGGCCAAGCTGCGGTGGCTGGCCGGGACCAGGAAGGTCGGCCACGCCGGCACCCTGGACCCGATGGCCACCGGGGTGCTGGTGATCGGCGTGGAGCGGGCCACCCGGCTGCTGGGGCACCTGATGCTCACCGCGAAGACCTACCAGGCCACCGTCCGGCTCGGTCAGAGCACCGTCACCGACGACCGGGAGGGCGAGGTCACCGCCTCGGCCCCGGCCGACGCGGTGACCCGCGAGGCGATCGACGCCGGCATCGCCCTGCTGACCGGCGAGATCATGCAGGTGCCGTCCAAGGTCAGCGCGATCAAGATCGACGGCAAGCGGTCCTACAGCCGGGTGCGCGAGGGCGAGGAGTTCGAGATCCCGGCCCGGCCCACCACCGTGCACTCCTTCACCGTGCACGAGCTGCGTCCGGCGGTGGCCGAGGACGGCACGCCGGTGCTCGACCTGGACGTCACCGTGGAGTGCTCCTCGGGCACCTACATCCGGGCGCTGGCCCGCGACCTGGGCGCCGGCCTGGGCGTCGGCGGCCACCTGACCGCGCTGCGCCGCACCCGGGTCGGCCCCTACGAGGTGCAGTCCGCGCACACCCTCGAGCAGTTGGAGGAGCAGCTCACCGTGCTGCCGATCGCCGAGGCCGCGGCGGCCGCCTTCCCGCGCTGGGACGTCGGCGCGGACGACGCCCGGCTGCTGGCCACCGGCGTGCGGCTCAAGGCGCCCGGGCTGGGCGTGGAGGGGCCGATCGCGGTCTTCGGACCGGACGGCACCTTCCTCGCGCTGGTCGAGGAGCACGGCGGGCAGGCCAAGCCGGTGGCGGTCTTCGTCGGCTAGGGCCGGTCAGCCCTGGGACCTGGCGCCAATCCCCCGTGCGGGAGGGCTCACCCGGACGGGTGGGTGCGAACGGCCCTTGGCTCACCCGTACGGGCGAGCGCGTGAGGTGAACGCCCGTGGTGAACGGTGTGGCCGCGGTCGTTCGGCCCGGACCCGGGGCAGGCTCCCCGCGGCGAGCACGGCAGTGGTGACGGGCCCAGCGGGAGCCCACCCGGGCGCGCCGGGGAGGGCAGCGCGGATGGCGGGTGACCTGGAGGACGGCGCGGCGGACCCACGGCGGTCCCTGCTGCGGCTGTGGGATCCGATCGGACGGTCGGGCGGTTTCGGCTTCCTGGCCGACGCCCGCGGCACCGTCGTGACGGTGCACGAGGTGGTGGCGGCGGCCGAGGAGCCGGGCGCCGAGCTGGTGGTGGAGTCCGCGACGGCCACCGGCACGCGGCTCGGCGCGGACCGGCTGACGCTCTGCCCGGAGCTGGGGCTGGCGCTGCTGGCCCTGCCGCGGGCGGGGGAGCCGGACGCGGTGGCGGGCGGTGGGGAGCCGCTGCCGATCTGGGCCGGCCCGATCACCGCCGGTCAGGCCGTGCTGCTGCTGCGGGAGGGTGACCAGCCGCCGCTGGCCGGCACGGTCGCCGGGACGGCGGCCGGGCTGACCGCCTGGCCCGGCCCCGCCCGGGTGCTGGCGGGGGTGCTGCTGCTCGACCTGGCGCAGCCCCTCGGCGGCGCCCCCGACGGCGCGAGCGGCACCGGCGCGGGCGGTGCGACCGGATCGGGGGACGGTGCCGGGGCGCTCGGGGTGGCCGCCGGCCTGCCGGTGCTGGACGGCGCCAGCGGCGCCGTGCTCGGGCTGCTGGCCCCCGGCCTGCGCGGGCTGCCGGGCGGGCTGGTCGCGGCGCTGCCGCTGACCGGGGCGCAGGCGGTGGGCCGCCCCGCGCTCGGCGAGCTGCTGGCCCGCAACGCGGTGGCCGCGCCCGCCTACGGAGCGGCCCTCAACCTCGGCGGGGTGCTGCGGCTGGCGTCCCGGCAGCGGGGGGCGGGCGGGGGGGGGCGGGCCCCGGGCCCGGGCGCCCCAC
>NZ_BAAALF010000352.1:3303-3866 GCF_039528135.1 Kitasatospora nipponensis
GTGGGGGCCGGCTCGCGGACCTGGCCGCCGACCGGGTGGAGCGTCCCGACGGGCTCTGCGGGGAGGAGCCGCAGGCGGCGTTGACCGTGCTGGTCGGCGAGCCGGGCAGCGGGCGCAGCACCGAGCTGGCGGCCCTGGCCGTACGCCGGGCCGGTGCCGTGGGGCCGCTGCCCACGCTCTGGCTGCGCGGCGCCGACCTGTGGGCCGCCGACCGTTCACCGGCCGAGGCGCTGGGCCGGTCGCTGAGCGCGCTGGGCGCCGGCCTGGCGCCCGGTGGTGGAGCCGGCCAGGACCCGGCCCGGGCGGTGGCGGAGGTGTGCGCGGCGGCCGGCCGGCCGCTGCTGGTGGTGCTGGACGCCCCGGAGGAGGCGCCGGCCGCGCTGGGCGCGGCCTGGCTGCGCGAGACGCTGCGCTGGCTGGAGGAGAGCGGGGCCAGGCTGTTGCTGGCCTGTCGGCCGGAGAGCTGGGAGCAGGCGGCGCCGGGTGGTGTCCCCGCGGAGCGCGGCGACGGCGACGGCGACGGCGACGGCGACGGCGACGGCGACGGCGACGGCGACGGCGAC
>NZ_BAAALF010000353.1:0-3862 GCF_039528135.1 Kitasatospora nipponensis
CAGCGCCAACGCGGTGGTGCCCTTCCACGGCGAGCACCAGGCCGGCATCACCACCCCGGCGCCGATGGCCGCGATGTTCATCTCCTTCGACGTCATCGCCCAGGACCGCAAGGCCCTGGAGGACCTCTTCCACACCCTGACCGACCGGATCCGCTTCCTGACCGCCGGCGGCACCCCGCCGGACCTCGGGGTCGGGGCGCCGCCGGCCGACAACGGGATCCTGGGCCCCACGGTGCCCAGCGACAACCTGACCGTGACGGTCGGCGTCGGCGCCTCGCTCTTCGACGACCGCTACGGGCTGGCCAAGGCCAAGCCGGTCAAGCTCGGCCCGATGAAGGTCTTCCCCAACGACAACCTGCAGGCCGCCGAGCTGCACGGCGACCTGTCGCTGCAGATCTGCGCGAACAGCCAGGACACCGTGCTGCACGCGCTGCGCGACATCGCCCGGCACACCCGCGGCGCGATGCAGGTCAAGTGGCGCATCGACGGGTTCCAGAGCGCCCCGCGCCCGGTCGGCGCACAGCGCAACCTGCTCGGCTTCAAGGACGGCATCGCCAACCCGGACGTCAAGTCCGGGCGGGAGATGGACAAGCTGGTCTGGGTCAAGGACGGCGGCGGCGAGCCGGCCTGGGCGACCGGCGGCAGCTACCAGGTGATCCGGATCATCCGGATGCTGGTGGAGTTCTGGGACCGCGTCTCGCTGGCCGAGCAGGAGAAGATGTTCGGCCGCCGCAAGGACACCGGCGCCCCGCTGGACGGCGCCGACGAGAGCGACATCCCGGACTACGCCAAGGACCCGGACGGCGCCGCGATCCCGCTGGACGCCCACATCCGGCTGGCCAACCCGCGCGACGACAAGACGGACGACACGCGCATCCTGCGCCGCGGCTACAACTACGACCGCGGGGTGGACAAGGTCGGCAACCTCGACATGGGCCTGGCCTTCTGCTGCTACCAGCAGGACGTCACCCGCCAGTTCGAGGCCACCCAGACCCGGCTGATCGACGAGCCGCTGGTGGACTACATCTCGCCGACCGGCGGTGGCTACTTCTTCGTGCTGCCGGGCGTGCGCGACGGTGGCGACTGGCTGGGCCGCGGGCTCTTCGCGGCCGCCTGAGGCCCGTTCACGCAGCGGGCCCGACAACCCGGCAGGCCCGCAGGTCCCCCGACCTGCGGGCCTGTGGCGCGTCAGCCGAGCAGCTGGCCGAAGTCGTGCAGGGCGACGACGTCACCCTCGGCCGGGGGCTGGATCGTCACCGGCTGACCGAAGCCCGCGAAGGTCAGGCGCTCGGCGCCCTGGGTGAGTTGCAGCGGGTACGGCTTGCCGGCCGCCGCCACCAGCACGGTCGTGCTGCTCTTGCCGTCGGAGCCGACCACGTTCAGGGTGATGGCGCCCTGGCCGTCGACGGTGGTGGGGTCGCCCTTGGTCGCCTTGCCGGCCGGGTCGAGCACCGAGGCCAGCGCCTGGTCGACGTGGCAGAGCGAGGCCAGGCCCTGCACCTTGGCGTCGCCCGCCGGGCCGGCCGCGTAGTGGCCCTTGACGGGCTTGGCCGCCGCGCCGCCGGGGTGCACCGACCAGTACGCCGGCTCCGGGCGCAGCCAGAACTGCTGCGCCGTGCTGACGAAGGTCATCATCGGCGCACCGGCCAGCGTGGTGGCCCCCGCGCAGGAGCCGGCCTGCCGGGCGATCTGCAGGTGCGCGGTGGTCTGCCCGCTCTGGGTCACGCCCTGCACGTCCATGGTGAGCGTGTCGGCGGCGAGCAGCGCCTGGGTGGACTGCTTGAGCAGGTCGTCGGCGGAGAGCGCCGCCAGCGCCGGGTCGACGGAGACCGGCGCGGTGGGCGAGGGCGCGGCGGAGGAGGCCGCGCCGGCGGACGGCGCGAGCGGGGACGACGCGGGGTGGGCGGTGCCCGTACTGGCACTGACGCAGGCGGTGACGCTCAGCGCCAGCGGGAGGCAGAGCAGGGAACGGGCGATGATCCGGGACGCGCGCACGTGAGACATCCTCCGTCGGGGGCAACCCGCCGACCGGGCCGTAGCGGGACGGTACCACCGCGGTTACCGGCCGGTAGAGGGAGTTGTCCGAACTGTTGCCGGCCCGTGCCACGGCAGGACGATCAAGGCTGCCGCCGGGGGTTCTCGCACCGTTGTCCGGGACCGGGCGGCGGCGCTGTCACTGGCAGCGGCGATGATGGGTCCCGGTAACGCACAGGTGGACGGAGAGGCGCTGGTGATGGGCGAGCTGAGCAACGGGGCACTCCCGGCCGGTGAGATCGGGGTGGCGGTACGTCCCGTTCGCGGCGGTGGGGGTGTGCGGTGGTGGCAGGGGCCGCTGGTGGGGTTCGACCTGGAGACCACCGGGACCGACCCGGCCGAGTCACGGATCGTCAGCGCCGCGCTGGTGGAGGCGGTCGGCGGGGTGCCGGTGCGCACCACCGGGTGGCTGCTGGACCCCGGGGTGCCGATACCCGCCGACGCGCAGGCGATCCACGGGATCAGTGACGAGCAGGCCAGAACCAGGGGCCGGCCGGCCGGCCCCGCGGTGGAGGAGATCGCCGCCGCGCTCTGCGAGCGGCTCGGCGAGGGCTCCCCGGTGGTGGCGTTCAACGCGCCGTTCGACCTCTCGCTGCTCGACGCCGAGCTGCGCCGCCACGGCCGGCCGGCGCTGGCCGAGCGGTTGGCCGGGCGGCTGGTCGCGCCGGTGCTGGACGCGCTGGTGATCGACCGGGCGGTGGACCGCTACCGCAAGGGCTCGCGCAGCCTGCAGCGGGTCTGCGAGGTCTACGGCGTCGAGCTGCTGGACGCGCACGAGGCGGCCGCCGACGCGCTCGCGGCGGTCCGGGTCGCGGTCGCGCTGGGCGAGCGGTACCCGGGCCAGGTGGGCGAGTTGACGCTCACCGCGCTGCACGAGCGGCAGGTGGACTGGCACCGGGAGTGGGCCGAGGGGCTGCAGAGCTGGCTGCGGCAGAGCAAGAACCCGCAGGCGGTGGTGGACGCGCGCTGGCCGATGCGCTGAGCGCGGACCGGTGACCGGCCCGCGCTCGGGGGTTGATGGTGGACGCCTGGCGGCGGACGCCGCGTCAGGAGGCCGGGAAGTCGAAGGTGTAGCCCTGCTGGACCAGCCACGGCAGCAGCTGCTTGAGCGCGGCCACGCTCTGGCTGCGGTCGCCGCCGCCGTCGTGCATCAGGATGATGCCGCCGGGGCGCAGCTCCTTCTGCACGTGGCCGAGGATCGCCGCGACGCCGGGCTTGGACCAGTCGCGGGTGTCGACGGTCCAGCCGAGCGGGCGCAGGCCGTCCTGGACGGCGATCTGACGGTTGTCGGCGCTGAAGTCGCCGCCCGGGGCACGGAACCAGCCGACCTTCGCACCGGCCCCGCCGGCCTGGACGATCATGTCCTTGGCCGCGTCGATCTCGTACACCTGCTTGTCGTGCGCCAGCGTGTGCATCGGCTGCGGGTGGTGCACGGTGTGGTCGCAGAGCCGGTGGCCCTCGGCCAGGATCCGCTGGACCAGGGCCGGGTTGGCGGTGGCCTGCGGGCCGATCTCGCAGAAGGTCGCCTTCGCGTGGTACTGGGCGAGCAGGTCGAGGATCTGCCCGGTGGCCGGGCCCGGGCCGTCGTCGAAGGTGAGCGCGATGGTCCGGCCGCCGGTGGCGGTGGAGTAGACGATCGAGGAGCCGGCGGCGTCCGGCGCGGGCAGCGGGGCCGCGGCGGCGGTGGTCGGGGCGGCCGGGCCGGGGGCGCTCGGCGTGCCGGGGGCGGCGGGGGTGCCGGTCCCGCTCGGGGCGGGGGAGTGGACGGCGGCGGGGGTGCTCGGCGTGCCGGGGGCGCCGGGGGCGCCCGGGGGGCCCGGGGGCCCCG
>NZ_BAAALF010000354.1:0-3859 GCF_039528135.1 Kitasatospora nipponensis
GGCCGGCCGCCCGGGGGCCGGCCCGGCGGTGGGCGCCGCCCGCCGGGTGCCGGGTCCCGCTCGCCCCACCGCCCCGGCGCGACCAGCCAGAGGGGCAGCCGGGCCCGCCGCCGGCTCCCGCCGCCCGGCGCCCCCGCCCCGCGCGGGTCCCCGACGGCCAGCACCACCAGCACCAGCGGCAGCACCTGGACCCGTTCGCGCGAGAGGATGCCCAGGTTGTTGATGGTCGAGAAGGCCCAGCAGAAGAGCAGCGTGTAGACCACCGCGAAGGCCACGTAGCCGTGGCGCAGGAAGAGCCGCGGCAGCCGGCGCAGCCGGGGCCAGTCGCGGATGTACAGCACCAGCAGGCCGAAGCACTCCAGCGACTGCACCAGGTTCTGCAGGTTGGAGGCCTCGAAGGGGAACGGGCGGAAGAGCACGTTCACCACCGCCAGCGGCACCCGCGCCGGGTTGAGGCTGAACGGCGGCGAGGCGTCGTCCGCGGGGGCCGCGGCGCCCGCCCCGGCGGTGGGGTCGATCACCGAGTTGCCCTGCGTGGTGCGCCGCGAGGTCTCCGCCAGCACCTGGTCGACGGCGCCGGTCCCCGAGCCGGTGGTGTGGAAGAAGGCCGAGACCTGCTGGACCATCAGCACCACCCCGGCGGCCAGCACCAGGACGGTCAGCGCGGTCCGCAACGGGCCCAGCGTGCCGGCCCGGCGCGGACGCCGGCGCAGCAGGTAGGCGACCACCAGCGCGGCGCCGGCCAGCGCGGTGACGTGCGGGCGCACCATCGCGGTGCCCAGCGAGCCCAGCGCCACACAGCTCAGGCCGCCGAGTCGGTGTTCCAGCAGCCGGGCCGTGCCGTAGGCGGTCAGGCCCAGGCACAGGATCATCCAGGCGTCCTTGCCGATGCTGGAGGGCCAGAAGAGCAGCGAGGGCAGGAAGAAGACCAGCCGGGCGTAGCGGCGCGAGTCGGCCTCGGGGAAGGCGATCTGGACGGCCCGCCAGAAGAGCAGCAGGCCCCAGAAGCCCAGCCAGGAGAAGACCAGGAAGCCGCCGATCAGCGAGGGCCCGGTCAGCGCGTAGACCACGCCGGTGAGGATGACGGTGAAGCCGGTGCCGACCACCTTCATCCCGAGGTCGTAGTGCCAGCCGGGGGAGAACGGCGTGGTCTGCAGGATCGCGGCGGCCAGCTCCCGGCCGCGCTGGTCGTACATCCTGGCGTCCGCGGCGCCGCCGTAGAGCACGAAGGCCATCAGGTAGCGCGGGTAGGCGCAGAGCAGCTTGGCGCTCAGCGCGAGCATCAGCAGCCGGAAGACCACGGGATCCGGGTTGCGGGCCGCCACCCTGGCCAGCACCGGCGTGCTCACCGCCAGCAGCACGGGCAGGATCAGCAGCGCGCCCCAGGTGTCGTAACCGGTGTGCACCATGGCGAAGGTGAAGAGCGTGACGTAGCCCAGCACCAGGACCGCGGCCAGCGCGGAGGCCCATGGCAGCGGCCGCGGGACCGGGAACCGCCACCGTAACGCGGGCCGGTCGCCGGCCGCGCTCATCAGAACACCTCCAGGTCACCCAGGGTGAAGCGCCAGTGGTTCAGCCGGTGTCGGAGCTCGGCGCCGTCGGTTCGGCGGGCGGCCACGACGATTCCGGAGCGCACCGGGGGCGAGATGTAGCCGTGGTTGGAGGCGACCATGCCGGCCTCGGTGTCGCGGCCCAGCACGGTGGCCACGTGGTCGGCGCCGCTGCCCGCGGCCGCCCGCAGCAGGTGGGCCGCGGTGTGCCCGTCGCCGGGGCGCACGATGATCTCGCTGAGGGTGAACTCGGTGAGCGGGCCGCGCAGTCGGGGCCGGCCGAAGGCCACCCCGGCCAGCTCGCCGCCGCGCCGCAGGTGCAGCACCCGGTAGTCCAGTCCGGGCGCCTGGCCGTAGCGCCAGCGCACGTACGCCTCCGTGCGCTCGGTGGCCAGCCGGGGATCGGCCCGGTCGGCGGCGACCCGCTCGCGCAGCAACTCGGCCAGCCCGTCGCTGTCCTGCTCCAACCAGGAGCGGGCGCTCGGCAGCGGGCAGGGCCGCACGACGGCCGGGGAGGTGCTGCGGCGCAGCGCCGCCCGCAGGCCACGCGCGAAGGTCGCCGGACGCAGCGGGCGGAACGTCACCGGGACCCGGCCCATCTTGAACCAGCCCATCGACTGGTAGCCCGGCAGGCTCTGCTCGTTGGGCGTGTTGAGGAGCAACTCGGCCTCCCCGCCGACCTCCTCGATCAGGTTCAGGGTGAGCTCGCGGAACAGGCCGCGGCCCCGGAAGTCCGGGTGGGTGGCGGTGTCCACCGGGCGCAGGGCGTTCACCAGGCGCCCGTCGCGGCCGCCGCGCCACTGCCAGCGCAGGAAGAGCCGCACGGCGGCGATCCGCCCGTCCGGGGCCTGCGCCAGCAGGCCGGGGCTGGCGCCGAAGGGGTTCGCCCGGTGCTTCCAGTCGAAGAACTCGGCGCTGCGCTGCCCGGTGGGCCCGCCGGCCAGCGCGGTGGTGAGCAGCTCCAGCACGGCCGGGGTGTCCGCCTCGGTGAGCGGTCGGCAGGTCAGGTCCGCAGGTCTCACGGGGTGCTCCGATCGGTCAGTAGGCGCTCGTACACCGACTCGACGGTGCGCTGGGCGCCGGCGGCGTCGAAGTCCCGGGCGCGTTCGCGGGCGGCGCGCCCGAACCGCTCGCGCAGCTCGGGCGAGCCGGTCAGCCGCTCCAGCGCGGCCGCCAGCCGGACCGGGTCGCCCGGCGGCACCAGCAGGCCCTGCACACCGTGGTCCAGCACCTCGGGCATGCCGCCCACCCGGGTGACCACCGCCGGCAGCCCGGCGGCCATCGCCTCCATCAGCGCGACCGGCAGCCCCTCCTGGCGCGAGCTGAGCGCGAACAGGTCGAAGGCGGGCAGCAGGTCCGGCACGTCGGCCCGCGAGCCGGTCAGCAGCACCGCGTCGGTGAGACCCAGCGCGGCGGCCCGCTCGCGCAGTCGCCCTTCGAGGGGGCCGCCGCCGACCACCACCAGGCGGGCGCCGGTGCGGCTGCGGCGCAGCAGCGCGTGCGCGGCCAGCAGGGTCGCCTGGTCCTTCTTGGCGGTCAGGTTGGCCACCGAGCCGACCACCAGCGCCTTGTCGGGCAGGCCGAGTTCGGCCCGGGCGGCGGCGCGGGCGGCGGCCCGGGCGGCCGGCTCGCCGGAGCCGGCGAGCGCCAGGTCCGGCCCGTGGTGCACCACGCTCAGCCAGGGCTCGGGGCGGCGCCGTCCGGGCGGGACGGCGCCGGCCACCGCGTGCGAGACGGCGATCACCGCGTCGTTGCGCCGGTAGGTGAGCGCGTTCGCCCAGCGGGTGGGACGGCGGTAGCGCTCCCAGAGGTTGTGCTCGGTGTGCACCAGCGCGGGCCGGCGGCCGGGCCCCGCGGCGCCGGCCAGCAGCCGGGCGGCCACCGCCGGCACCGGCATGTGGCTGTGCACCAGGGCGAACCGCCCCTCGCGCAGCAGCGCGCGCAGGCGCAGCGGCCAGCGCGGATCGGCCCGCCCGGTGCGCTCCGGCGGGCCGCCCAGGCAGTGCACCGGCACCCCCTGCTCGCGCAGCGCGGGCGCCAGCGCGTCCTTCCAGGGCAGCACGTACGCCACCTCGATCCGGTACCGGGTGCGGTCGGCGTGCCGCGCGCAGGTCACCAGCAACTGTTCGGCGCCACCGCGGCCCAGCCCCTTGGTGAGCCAGAGCACCCGCTGCGGGCTCATCGCTCGTCCCCCTCGCGGGCGACGGCCCGCGCGCCGCGCGATCGGCGGGCGGGGTACGGCTCCCACCACGGGCCCCCCCGAGGCCGCCCCCCGGCGCCCTCGCGCCCCGCCCCCCGCGCGCCCCCCC
>NZ_BAAALF010000355.1:0-3769 GCF_039528135.1 Kitasatospora nipponensis
AGCACCTCGGCCACCCCGCGCAGCAGCTGGGCCAGGATCACCCCGGAGTTGCCGCGCGCGCCGAGCAGCGCGCCCTTGGCCATCGCCTTGACCACGCTCTCCAGTCCCGGCGCGGCCGATGTCTCGAAGCAGCGCTCGACGGCGGTGGTGGCCGACTCGACGGTCAGGTAGAGGTTGGTGCCGGTGTCCCCGTCCGGCACCGGGTAGACGTTGAGCGCGTCGATCTCCTCGCGGGCCTGGCCCAGGGCGGACAGCGCCAGCCGGCACCAGTTGCGGACCGCGGAAGCGTCGAGCGTGTCCAGCACCGGGTCTCCTCCAGGTGAACGCACGGGAACGGAGCGGGGAGCCCCGGGGGCAGGTTATCGGGGCCGCCGCGGGATCAGCGCTGGCAGGAGGCCCGGCCGGGCGCCGGCGGCGGAGCGATCAAGGGATCGGACATGGTAGTTTCGTGGAGCGGGAGTAGCCGATGTATGCTTCTCCGGTTGCCTGGAACAACCCGGGCTCACCCCTTGAAACGATTCGGTCCACGCGAGTGGTCCGGGCGGTTCGGTCGGGGTTTTCGAACGTAAATGATTCTGAAGTCTTGGAGTGACTCCTGTGGCTGCCAACTGCGACGTCTGCGGCAAGGGGCCGGGCTTCGGCAACAACATCTCCCACTCGCACCGCCGTACCCGTCGTCGTTGGAACCCCAACATCCAGACGGTGCGCGCTGTGATCGGGCGGACGCCGAAGCGGCTCAACGTCTGCACCTCGTGCATCAAGGCCGGTAAGGTCTCGCGCTGACGCGCAGACCGGTACGCCGGTCCTCCAGTGAACCGGTCCATCCCCGGATGGACCGGTTCACTGTTTTTCCGCACCTCTGAGGGGGGCCCGCGCGCGGGCCCCCCTCAGTGCTGTCCGCACCCGTGCCGCCGCCCGGACCGGATGGGGCCGGGCGGGGGCGCGGGACGAGGGGGTGGTGCCGGCCGGGCTGGACGGAGTCCTGCGAGGCGCCGGTGTCCCCCGCGGTGGCGGGGTCGCCGGAGGTGTCGGTGGGGGCGTCGGTGGCGCCGTCGGTGCCCTGGTCGGCCGGCGCCACGGGTGTCGCCGGTGCCAGGGGTGCCGTGGGCGCGGCGGGGGTGGCGGCGGGCCAGGCCGGGCGACACCAGAGGCTGTGCAGGCCGGGCGCGGCGGCGGGCGCGGCCGGCACGGCGCTGCCGTTCGCGGCGGTGGTGCAGAGCGGCACCGGCAGCGTGGGCCTGGGGGTGAAGAGGGCCGACGGGCCGTGGCCGGCCAGCGTGCCGCCCACCGCGCCCACGGTCGCCAGCACGAGCAGCGTGGCGGCGGTCGGCAGCGCGGCGGCCCGCAGGCGGGCGGCGACCCGCAGCGGGCGGGTGGAGCGCGGGGCCGCCGGGCGCCGGTGCAGCGGCGGTGGTCCCGGCGGGGGACAGCCCCGGACGGCCGCCCGGTAGAGCAGGCCGCCCAGCAGCGGCGCGAAGCCCTCCGCCGTGGGGTCCGTCCCGACCAGCGCGGGCACCGAACGGGCCAGCTCGGCGCGGGCGGCCCGCACCCGCTGCTCGGCCCCGGCGGTGCTGGCCTCCACCTCGGCGGCGATCGCCCGCACCGACAGGCCCAGCGCGTCGTGCAGGACCAGGGCCCGGCGGCGCGGCCGGGAGATGCGGCCCAGGGCGGTCAGCAGCGCGCGGTCACGGTCCGTCAGTGCGCCGGCATCCGCCGACCCCGTGCCGGCTGCGGGCTTCGCGGCCGGCACGCCGTCCGCGGGGGTGGCGAGCGGGGCCACCCGGATCGGGAGGTGCGGGACCTGCCGGACGTGGGTGCGGCGCGGTCCGCCGGGTCGCCAGGGGGAGAGCGCCGTGTCGAAGGCCCGCACCCGGAGCCAGGTCTGCGGGTCGGGGTCGGCGGCCACCACGTCCCACTGGTTCCAGGCGGCGCCGAAGGCCCGCCGGACGGCACCGGCGGCGCGGCGGCGGTCGCCGGTGAGCAGGAAGGTCTGCTGGAGCAGCTCGGTGTACGACCGTGCGTACAGTTCCTCGTAGCCGGCCAACGTGGGCTCAGGGGTGGGGAGTTCGGGCGTGACGAGGTCGGCGGCGGGGGGTTCGGCGGTGGCGGGGGCAGCCTCGGCGGCTCGTTCGGGCGCCGGCTTGGGGGGGGGGCCGGCCCGGCCGGTTCCGCTGCCGCTGCCGCTGCCGGTGTGGTGGCCGCGGGTGCGGGTGCGGCCTCGGGCGCGGGTGCGCAGGTCGGCCCGGCCGGGGCCGGCTGCGCCGGCCGGCCGCCGGCGAGCAGGGCGAGCGCCTCCTCCCGGGAGCTCGCGCCGAGCTTGCGCACCGCCCGGTTCAGGTGGGTGCGGGCGGTGCTCGGCGAGACCCGCAGCGCGGCGGCGATCGCCCGGGTGTCCTCGCCCGCCGCCAGCAGGTCCAGCGCCTGGGCCTCGCGCGGCGAGAGGCGCCGCCGCAGCCGCGCGACCCGGGCCGACGGTCCGCCGGGCCCGCCCGACCCGCCGGTCGTGTCGTCACCGGTTCCGGCGGCCGCTGCGGCGGCTGCGGCCGCGGGCTTGCCGGCCGATTTCGCCTTCGCGGCCTCCAGGGGCGAGGTCACCGCCGACCTCCCTGGACGCACCCGGCGCCGGAGGTGTCTCGACCGAACCGGGGCTGAAGGGCAGAAATATGACGCATAACCAGATAATCCGGGACACGGCGAGCGCGCGCTCCTTCACAGGGCAGGACGGGTGACGTTGGCAGCATGGGCCCATGACGCACCACCTGATGGACCGTCCGATCCTGCGCGGCGTCGGCGCACCGGCCTCCGGGCCGGTTCTCGCGGGAGCCACCGCCGCCCTGCTCGGCCTCGCCCTGACCGCCGTCCCGGTCCTGGTCCTGTGGGTGCTCTCGGCCGCCCCGCAGGACAGCGCCAGCGACGCCGCCCGGCTGGCCGGCGGCCTGTGGCTGCTGGCCCACGGCGGGCCGCTGACCCGCGGCGGTGCCACCACGCCGCTCTCGCTCACCCCGCTGCTGCTCACGCTGGCCCTGGTCCACCTGCTGCGCCGTGCCGCGGCCCGCGCGGCGCGGGTGGCCGGTGCGCGGGTCTCGGGCGTGCCGGCCGGGATCTGCGCGGGCTACCTGGCGGTGGCCCTGCCCGTCGCGCTGGCCTGCACGCCCACCGGCGCCCTGCGGGCCGAGCCGCTGCCCGACCTGCTGGCGATCGCGCTGGTCGGCTACGGCGCGGCGGCGCTCGGGGCCGGCAGCGGTCCCCGCTGGTGGCCGGGGGTGCGCAACCGGATCGCCCGGTGGGGCCGCGGCCGGGCCGGGCACTGGACACCGTGGGCCGGCGCGGGCGCGCCGCAGGGCGGTGCGGCCGAACTGCTGCGGGCCGCGGCGGGCGCCCTGCTGACGCTGACGGCCGGCGCTGCGGTGCTCTTCACCGGCGCGCTGCTGCTGCACGCCGGTCCCACCGGCCGGCAGGTGCAGACGCTCACCGGCGGCAGCGTGCCGGGCACCCTGTGCCTGCTGCTGACCTGCCTGCTGCTGGTGCCGAACGCGGTGCTCTGGAGCGCCGCCTACGCGCTCGGCCCGGGGTTCCAGCTCGGGACCGGGACGGTGGTGGCGCCCGGGCACCTGGTCACCGGCGCGCTGCCGGACTTCCCGCTGCTGGCGCTGGCCCCGGGGACGGCGTCGGGCTGGCAGCGGGTGGTGCTGCTGCTCCCGCTGCTGGCCGGCGCGGTGGCGGCGGTCCTGCTGGGCCGGGCGGCCGGCCGGGCGCCGCTGCCGTGGCC
>NZ_BAAALF010000356.1:0-3680 GCF_039528135.1 Kitasatospora nipponensis
GCGGTCCGCCCGCTCCTCGGGGCTCTCGTCGCGCCCGGTCCGGCCGGATCCCGGCTGACCACCTGTCCGTCCCATACGGTCCTTCCTCTGCCTGGCGCGCCGGCCAACGGATCGTCAGGTCATCTTCCCGGCATGTGCGCGCTGGAGCGGCTTAGCGCGCCGGGAGGGACGAGCGCGCCGGTGTCCCGCACAGCCCGGTCGGCGGGGGCCGACCGGGCCGAGCGGGTCAGCGGCGGCGCCGGCGGGCCGTGACCGCGCGGGCCGGCGGGGTGGCCAGGCCCAGGGTGACGGTGATCAGGGCGCCGCCCATCGGACCGCGCGTGATGCGAAGTCCCCCCTGGGTGGCGGTGGTGGCCCGCAGGGCGATGTCCAGTCCCAGGCCGGTGGAGCCGGTGCTGCCGCCACGGGTCAGCGCGCCGTCCACGTCCGGGATGCCGGGGCCGGCGTCCTCCACCTCCAGGACGACGCTCTGCGCGGTGCGGGCCAGGCGGATCGCCAGCGCCGTGCCGGCGGGGGTGTGGCCGAAGACGTTGCCGACCAGCGCGTCCACGACGGCCACGACGTCGTCCGCGGGCAGGGCCACCGGTGTGGGCTCGGTGGTGATCGCCACCGAGCAGTCGCGGCCCTGCTGTTCGGCGAGTACGGCCCAGAAGCCCGCCTGCTGCCGCACCGCCTCGCCGGCCTCGCAGGAGACGGTGTTCGCCCGGCGGACGGCCTCGGCGGCCCGCCCGCCCGGGGTGGCCTGCGGGTCGGCGAAGGCCTGTCCCATCGGGCTCGTCGCCAGGGGGGTGCGGGCCGCGGCGATGATCGACCGCAGCTCCGCCTCCAACTGGTCGACGGCGCTGGTGATGTGCTGTGCCTCCGGGGTGGGGCCCAGCCGGTCGGCCGCCAGGTGCAGGGCGGTCAGCGGGGTCCGCAACCGGTGCGAGAGGTCGGCGACCAGCTCGCGCTCGACCGCCAGCAGCCGCACCATCCGTTCCGCCAGGACGTTGAACGCGTCGCCGACACGGTGGAGTTCGGGTGGCCCGCTGGGGTCGACCCGGGTCTGCAGGTCGCCGGCGCCCAGGGCGTCCGCGGCCTTCGAGAGCTGACGCGAGGATCGGACCACCTGGGCGCCCAACCGGTCGGCGACCACCACCGATCCGACGATCAGGCCCACCGCCAGCAGCGACATCACCGCCCAGGAGACGGCCACGCCCTGGGTCAACTCGGCTCTGGGGACGAAGGCTTCGATGACGGCCACCTGGTCGTGCGGCAGCACCACCGGTTGCAGGTAGAGCCAGCCGTCGGGCAGGTCGGTGGCGATCGACCCCCGTTCCCGCGAGGCGCGCTCCAGCAGGACCGGCGACGCGTGCGCGGCGGCCCCGACGGTGTCGCCGTCCGGCAGGTGGACGCCGAGGTTGCCGGTGGAGTCCAGCCCGGAGATCGCCAGCAGGAGATCGGAGCCGTCGGTGGTGAGGGTGAGCATCGGCGCCAGCGCCGCCGCCCGCTGCTCGGCGGCGGTGATCCGCTGTTCGCGGGCCTGGGTGTAGACCAGGACGCCCAGCGGCAGCAGGAACGCGAGGGCGACCAGCGAGGTCACCGCGAGCGCCACGCCCACGAGCGAGCGTCTCACCGGGGCGTCACCATCTTGATGCCGACGCCACGGACGGTCTGCAGGTAGCGCGGGTGCGTCCCGCGCTCGCCCAGCTTGCGGCGCAGGGCCGACAGGTGGACGTCGATGGTCTGGTCGTCGACGAAGGCCTCGCGCCAGACGTCGGTGAGGATGCGCCGTTTGGAGACGACCTCGCCGACGTGCTGGGCGAGGTAGACCAGCAGGTCGAACTCGCGGCGGGTCAGGTGGAGTTCGACGCCGGCCAGCTGGACCGTGCGGGCGGGCGGGTCGATCCGCAGGTCGCCGACGGTCAGGGTGGCCGCGAGGCCCCGGCGCGCCCCGCCGGCGCTCACCGCGGCGCCGTCGGTGGGCGGCGCGGTCAGGCCGTCGCCGGTGGAGCGGCGCAGTACCGCGCCGACCCGGGCCGCCAACTGTCCGGCGGAGAACGGCTTGACCAGGTAGTCGTCGGCGCCCGCGTTGAGGAGCCGGATGATCTCCTCCTCGTCGTCGCGGGCGGTGGCCACGATGACCGGGACCCGGGATATCCCGCGGATCATGCGCAGCGCGCGAGCGCCGTCGAGGTCGGGCAGGCCGAGGTCGAGCACGACGGCGTCCACGTTCCCCTGGGTGACCTCCCGCAGTGCGCCGAAGCCGTCCCCCACGCTGCGCACCGCATGGCCGCAGGAGGAGAGCACGTCGATCAGCGAGGCTCGGATGACGGGGTCGTCTTCGACCACCAGGACGCATGGCATGCGGGACACCGTAGCCGACCGCTGATCAGTGATGATGTCCGCATGCCCCGTCTTCTTCGCCACCTCGCGGTGTGGTTGTCGTGCACGGCCGTCGCGGTGCTGGTGGTCTTTCTGGCCGTCGGCTTCGTGGTCGATTCCACCACCCGGGTGCCGCCCACCGTGCGGTCCATACCCTCCACGCTGGACGTGCCGGCGACCCTCGGTCCGTCGCCTTCCCCGGGCTCGAGCGCACCGGCCGACGCCCCCGCGCCCACCCCGTCGCAGGGGGCGAGCCCTCAGGGCGGAGCCGACGGTGGTGCCGGTGGGGCGGGTGGGGCGGGTGCTTCCGGTGGAGGGACTGCAGGTGCCGGTGGTGCCGGTGGTGCCAAGCCGCCGGTGACGCCCGCGGCCGTCGGGCAGCCCACGCCGGTCGCGGCGAGTCCGACCGCCGTGCGCACGGCGGTCGGGGCACCGTCCTGGTCGAGTGCCGGCTGCCAGAGCGGCTCGGGCGGGCACACGGTGCAGTCGGTCGGCGGTCAGGTGTCCGTCCGGTTCGCCGTGGACGCGGTCTGCCTGGTCTTCGCGCTCCCGGCCCCCGGCTACACCACGCAGACCGCGCAGAGCGACCCCGGCACCCTGGTGGTCACGTTCACCGGGCCGAGCCACCGCTCGCAGATCACCGCGACCCTCCAGCCGCAGGCCCACATCACCACCCACGAGACCTCCTGGTGACGGCGCGGGGGGCTGTTCCTGCGGGGCGGACGACGTGCGTACGAGGGGGAGGTGAGCGCTTCCTTAGGGCCACCTGAAGAACGCCGGGATCGGTTTCCGGTGCCAGGTCCGCGACCTACGCTCACTCTCGTTGATCAAGGCGGAAGTCCGGGCGGCGACGAGTGCGCCGGCGTTTCCGCCGTGCCGCTCCGTCGATCCTTCGAGGTGACATGAATCTCCGTCGTCGCACCGCCGCCGGCTCCACCCGTGCGGGAGCAGGGCGCGCTCTCTCGCCGCGACCCGTGGTCCTGGTGTCCCTGCTGGCCGTGGCCACCCTGACCGCGTGCGGCCCCGGCGGTCAGGGCGGGGGAGCGGCCGCGGCTGCCTCCGCTCCCTCCTCCGACCTCTCGGCGGCCTCCGTCGCGGACGCGGGCAACGTGGTGACCGCGCCCGCCGAGCCGCCCACCTCCGCCGCGGCGTCCGTCGCCGCCTCGGGCCCGGCATCCGTCGCGGCGTCCGTGCCCCCCACCGTCGCCGTGCCGAGCCCCTCGGCGTCGACGGCCCGTAGCGCGGCCCCCGCCACGCCGGCCCCGGCCAAGGCGCCCGGCGCCGCCACCCGCGGCGCGGCCCCGCCCCCCGGGGCG
>NZ_BAAALF010000357.1:0-3667 GCF_039528135.1 Kitasatospora nipponensis
CGCCGAGCCGGCGGGTGCCGTCCGGTGCGCCGGGGCCGTTGAGCGCGGTCGGCGGGTGGGCGGTGGTGGCCCGCGGGTCGGCGGGTGCGGCGGTGCTCCCGCGGGCCGGCGTCTCCATGTCCATCACGGCGGAGGCGTGCGCGGCCAGGTCGGAGGCGACCTGGGCCGGCAGCCAGCCGGCCCGCGGCAGGGCGGCGCGGCCGCCGAGCAGTTCGGCGAGCTCGGTGGTGGTCGGCCGGTCGGCCGGGTCCTTGGCCAGGCAGGCCGCCACGACGCCCAGCAGCTCCTCGGGCACCGCGTCCAGTGACGGCTCGTCATGGATCACCCGGTAGAGCAGCGCGGCGGCGGAGTCGCTGTCCTGCTGGAAGGGGCCGGCGCCGGTCGCGGCGAAGGCCAGCACCGAGCCCAGCGAGAAGACGTCGCCGGCCGGGCCCATCGCCGCGCCGGTGGCCTGCTCCGGGCACATGAAGCCGGGCGAGCCGACCACCACGCCGGTACTGGTCAACCGGTCGCCCTCCAGGACGCGGGCGATCCCGAAGTCGATCACCCGCGGGCCGTCGGCGGCCAGCAGCACGTTGGACGGCTTGAGGTCGCGGTGCACCAGGCCGGCCCGGTGCACGGCCTCCAGCGCCGAGGCCAGGCCCGCGCCCAGCGCCCGGACGGTCCCGGGCGGCAGCGGGCCGTGCGAGGCGACGGCCTCGGCCAGCGAGGGGCCCAGCACGTACGCGGTGGCCAGCCAGGGGGTCGGCCCCTGCGGATCGGCGTCCACCACCGGGGCGGTGCAGGTGCCGCTGACGGCCTGCGCGGCGGCCACCTCGCGGCGGAACCGCTCGCGGAACTCCTCGTCCTCGGCGAGCTCGGCGCGGACCACCTTGACCGCCACCGTGCGCCCGCCGGCCGAGCGGGCCAGGTAGACCCGGCCCATGCCGCCGGCGCCCAGTCTGGCCAGCAGCCGGTAGGGGCCGACCGCCTCGGGATCGGTCTGCTCCAAGGACTGGATCGGCATGCCGGTACTACCCCCCGTTGCTCGGGCGCCGTCTGCCGGACCGTCACCACGACGGGCCCGGGGGCGCCTGCTGAGTGCAGATGGTACGACCCGGGTGCGCGGCGGGCGCGGGGTGGTGGCGCGGGCGCGCGCGGAGGTGGGTGCGGGGGGCTGCCGCGGGCGGTCGGCAGGTGGGCGGTGGGCCGGGGGTGACTGCTTGATAGGTTCGGCTGAGTTCAGGAAGTTCAGGGGCTGGTTCAGGACCACAGCGGCTCCCGAGGGCATACACCTAGGGTTCGCCCTTGGCGTGCCACGGTGCGCTGGGGGCTGCCAGGAGTGGGAGGAAAGACCACATGAGTGTCACGCTCGCCAAGGGCGGCAACGTCTCGCTGAGCAAGGCCGCGCCGAATCTGACCCAGGTGCAGATCGGCCTCGGCTGGGACGCCCGGTCCACCACCGGTGCACCCTTCGACCTCGACGCGAGCGCGCTGCTCTGCTCGGGGGGCAGGGTGCTGGGCGACGAGTACTTCGTCTTCTACAACAACCTCAAGAGTCCCGAGGGTTCGGTCGAGCACCTCGGGGACAACCTGGTGGGCGGCGAGGAGGACGGTGACGACGACGAGGAGGTGGTCGTCGTCAACCTGGACCTCGTGCCGGCCCAGGTGGACAAGGTCGTCTTCCCGGTGTCGATCTACGACGCCGAGGCGCGGCTGCAGAGCTTCGGCCAGGTCCGCAACGCGTACATCCGGGTGGTCAACCAGTCCGGCGGTCAGGAGATCGCCCGCTACGACCTCACCGAGGACGCGTCCAGCGAGACCGCGATGATCTTCGGCGAGCTCTACCGCTACCAGGGCGAATGGAAGTTCCGGGCGGTGGGCCAGGGGTACGCCTCGGGCCTGCGGGGAATCGCCCTCGATTTTGGCGTAAACGTACAGTAAAGGACATGCCGTGGGCATGTCCTGTCACTGAAAGGTAGTCACACCCGTGTTCCTCCGCACTTTCGGATGGTCTTTCGCGACCACGATCGCCGGCCTCATCGCCGCCGGGTTGATCTGGGGCGCTGAAGGCTTCGGCGTGGTGCTGATCCTCGCGATCCTCGAAATCTCCCTCTCGTTCGACAACGCGGTGGTCAACGCCACGGTTCTCAAGCGGATGAACCCGTTCTGGCAGAAGATCTTCCTGACGGTGGGCGTGCTCATCGCGGTCTTCGGCATGCGGCTGCTCTTCCCGCTGCTGGTGGTCGGTCTGACGGCCCACATCAGCCCGAGCACCGTCATCGACCTGGCCCTGCACAGTGACCAGACGTACAACGGCCTGACGTACGCCCAGCACCTGGAGGCCGCCAACCCGGCGATCGCCGCGTTCGGCGGGATCTTCCTGCTGATGATCTTCCTGGACTTCATCCTCGGGGAGAAGGACTTCAACTGGCTGCGCTGGATCGAGCGGCCGCTGGAGAAGATCGGCCAGCTGGAGGCGCTCTCCTCGGTGATCGCGCTGATCACGCTGGCGCTGGCCTCGCGGTTCTTCGGTGCCGGGCACGAGGAAACGGTCCTGCTGGCCGGCCTGCTGGGCCTGGCCACCTACCTGGCGGTCAACGGCCTCTCGGGCGTCTTCGAGTCCACCTTGGAGGAGGACGAGGAGGAGGCCGAGGCGGCCACCGCGGGGGCCAAGGGCCGTTCGGTGGTCCAGGTGGCCGGCAAGGCCGCCTTCTTCCTCTTCCTCTACCTGGAGGTCCTGGACGCCTCGTTCTCCTTCGACGGCGTGGTCGGCGCGTTCGCCATCTCCCAGGACATCTTCCAGATCACCCTGGGCCTGGGCATCGGCGCGATGTACATCCGCTCGCTGACCGTGTTCCTGGTCCGCAAGGGCACCCTGGACGACTACGTCTACCTGGAGCACGGCGCGCACTACGCGATCGGCGCGCTGGCGGTGATCCTGCTCGTCTCCATCGAGTACAAGATCCCCGAGATCGTCACCGGCCTGATCGGGGTGGCCTTCATCGGCGCCGCGCTCGCCTCCTCGATGGTGCGCAACAAGCGGGCCGAGGCACTGGAGTAGCCGCTCGCCGACGCCGACGTCGTACGCCGACATCGTAAGAGAGCGACGTAAGAGAGCGACGTACGCCAGAGCCCCGCACCTCCTCCTCACGGAGGGGGTGCGGGGCTCTGGCGCATCAAGGCTCCGGGCGTCAGCCGAGGCGCTTCTCCATGGCGCGCAGCTTGCGCTCCAGGGAGTCGAAGGGGGAGTCGAGCGTCGGCATCGAGAGGGTGTCGTCGTCCGCGGTCAGGTCGACGCTGTCGCCCGCGTACGGGTCCGTGGCGTCGCTCCGGGAGGCCAGGGGCGAGGAGGAACGCGAGCCGACCGCGGTGCGGCGGGGCGCCGCCGCGAGGGCGGCGGGCTCCAGGGCGGACCGCCCGACCTTGGCCATCGGATCCGCGGACTCAGCTAGCGCAGGCTCCGTAGCGGCCTGGCCGTCGCCGCCGCCGGCGGTCAGCGCGGCGACCT
Organism: Kitasatospora nipponensis; assembly: GCF_039528135.1. Lineage (NCBI taxonomy): Bacteria > Bacillati > Actinomycetota > Actinomycetes > Kitasatosporales > Streptomycetaceae > Kitasatospora > Kitasatospora nipponensis. The sequence goes on from NZ_BAAALF010000357.1 coordinate 3,491, forward strand.
GGCGGCCACCGCGGGCCCGGGCCAGCATGCTGCCCTGGCGGGCGATCGCCTTGAGCTCGGCCCGCTCGCGGCGGTCGGCGCTGCGGGCGCGGATCTTGGCGTCCAGCTTGGCCTGCCGCTCCTCGCGGACCTCCTCGACCGCCTCGTCCAGGCTGCGCACGTTCTCCAGCAGCATCA
>NZ_BAAALF010000358.1:0-3514 GCF_039528135.1 Kitasatospora nipponensis
CCGGCTGCGCGCGGCCCGCCGGGCCGCGGCACCGGCTGCACCGGCTGGGCCGGCTGCTCGGCGAGGCCCTGGAGCGCGCCGCCCGCCGCTACGGCGTGGACCCGCCGCCGGCCCCCTGCCGTCCGCTGGTCCTGCGGCTGGCCGGGGAGTTGGCCGCGGCCGGCGTCACGTACCCGGCGGCCGGCGAGGCCGAGCTCTACGCGGGCTGGCTCGACCTGCGGTGCCTGGCGATCGCCCGGCTGATCGCGGACGGCGCGGGCCCGGGCGCCGCGCGGCCGGCCTCGCACCGCCGTGGCGCCGTACCCGGCCCGGCGGCGGCGCCGGTGTCGGCCGGACCGGGGCAACTGCGCCGGCTGGCCGCCCTGGTGGCCGGGCGGGTGCACGAGGCGGCCCGCCGGATGCTCGGTCCCGGCCAGGGCGCGCTGGGGCAGGCCGCCTTCGAGGAACTCTTCCCGGCGGCGCAGGGGTGGGCGCGCGCGGTCCTGGTGGACGGGCTGTTCGTCCCCGCGGGGGACGGCTACCGGCTGGCCCACGAGGAGTGCGCGGACTGGCTGCAGGGCCTGCACCTGGACCTGGACGCGGCGCTCGGGCTGCTGCTCGCGGACGCCGGGGCGCGCGGCCGGGCCGTGCCGCGGGCGGTGCCCAGGCATCGCGCGGGGGCGGTCGAGGCGGCGCTGCGGGCGCTGGCCGCCTCCCGTGGGGCGCCGGCGCTGGAGCCGTGGCTGGAGCGGCTCTGGCAGGCCCTGGAGAGCGCGCAGACCACGGACGGTGCCCGCTGGTGGGCGGCCCGGCTGGTGGCCGCCGCGGTGCGCGCCAGCCCCGAGCCGGACGCCCACCGCGCGCTGCTGGTGCGGCTGGCCGAGCGGATCGCGCTCTGCGCGGCGCGGGTCGGCGGTTTCGCCGGGCTGCGGCGGGCGGTGGGCGAGGACCCTGCGGTGGGCGAGGAGAGTGCGGTGGGCGGCGGGCTCGGGGTCTTCGGCCCCGGTTTCTGGGCCGGGCTGGCGCTGACGCCCGAGGTCCGGCTGGACCTGTTGCGCTCGCTGGTGCGCGCGGACGGCCCCGAAGCGGGCTTCCAGGCCATGCCCGCCGCCGGGCTGCGGGCCGGGGCGGCGGCGGTCGCGCCGGTGCGCCCAGGACCTGCTGCACGCCCACCGCGCCCTGGCCGTCGACGAGTTGACCGAGGCACTGGTGGCCGCGGCGCACCCCAGGGCGGACGCGCTGCTGACCGTCCTGGCGGTGGACGAGCCCTCCGCGCTCTGCCGGGCCGTCGACCGCTGGAGCCACGACCCGCGCCCCGAGCGGCAGGTGGCGGCGGCGGTGCGCGCGCTGCTCGTCGCGCCGTACGCCGCCGGGGCCGGACTGGACCTGCTGCGGCACACCGCCCGCGCGCTGCTCGCCCGGGACGACCAACCGGGCCTGCACGGCGCGGCGTTGGCCCTGCTGGTCCGCGACCCGCTGACCCGCGGTCGGCATCTGCCCGCCGCGCTGCGGGCGTTCGCGGCCGACGACCCGTTCGTCGGCGCGCAGGTGCTGGGTCCGGCGCTGGAGAGCGACCCGGAGCCGGTGCTGGCGGCCGTCGAGGCCCGCCTCGCCCGGCCGGGCGGTGGCGCGGCGGCGGTGCTGCGGGTGCTCGCCCGGGCGCCGGCCCCGGCCGGGCGGGCCGGGGCGCCGGACGGCCTGCCCGATCCGGCCACCCGCCTGGTCGGCCGGCTGCTGCGCGGGCACCCGGAGTGGGCCGAGCTGGTGGCCGGCTACCTGGACGGCCGGCTCGCGCTGGGCCGGGCGGCCCGGGGGGATCTGACCGCCCTGCTGGGCGCCCGTCCCGGTGACCGCCCGGCGCCGGTGCGGCGGGCCTTCGCGCTGGTCCTGGCGGCGGACGGTGCGGCGGACGGGGCGGTGGCCCGGGCGGTGGGCGAGGCGCCGGAGGAGGCGGTGGACCCGGGGGTGGGCGAGGCACCGGGGCTGCGGCGCGAGCTGCTGGACCGGCTGCTGGCCACCGAGCAGGACCCCGCCGTGCTGGAGCCCACGCTGGAGCGGGTCGCCGCGCCGGGGGCCGCCACCGAGCCGCGGCGGGCCCGTGCGGTGGTGGCGCGGATCGTGGACGCCTGGGCGCGGGCCGAAGCGCCGCCCGAGCGGCTGGACGCGCTGCTGGTGCGCTGCGCGGGCCGCAGTGCCGCCTTCGCCCAGCTGCTCGCCGAGTGGCCGCCCGAGGACCGTCCGCCGGTCGGCGGCCCGCTGCTGGCCGCGATGCGCGCGCTGCTGGCGCGCGGCCGGGACCCGCAGTACGCGGCCGCCGAGGCCGAGCGCGCGCCGCTGCGCACCGCCGTGGTGGGCCCGCCGCGCGCAGGTGGCGTTCCGGTGCCGGGGCGCGGAGCGGCGCATGGCACGCTATAGGGGTTCGAGTTCGAGCGTTTGAGCACCCGGTAGGGGTGGCTCGAAGCGAAAACGCCATGGAGAAGGAGCGGTCAGGGTGCAGCGCTGGCGTGGCCTGGAGGAGATTCCCGGTGACTGGGGGCGCAGCGTCGTCACCATCGGATCCTTCGACGGAGTGCACCTGGGACACCAACTGATCATCAGTCGTGCGGTCGAGCGGGCCCGCGAACTGGGCGTCCGGGCCGTGGTGGTGACCTTCGACCCGCACCCGAGCGAGGTGGTCCGGCCGGGCAGCCACCCGCCGCTGCTGGCCCCGCAGCCGCGCCGAGCCGAGCTGATCTCCACGCTGGGCGTGGACGCGGTGCTGGTCCTGCCGTTCACCGCGGAGTTCTCCCAGGAGTCGCCGCAGTTCTTCGTCCAGCAGGTGCTGGTCGACGCGCTGCACGCCCGGTTGGTGATCGAGGGCCCGAACTTCCGCTTCGGCCACCGCGCGGCGGGCGACGTGGCGCTGCTCGCCGAGCTGGGCCGGGCCGCCGACTTCGAGGTCGAGGTGGTCGACCTCCAGGTCTCCGGCGAGGCCGGCGACGGTGAGCCGTTCTCCTCCAGCCTGGCCCGCCGCCTGGTGGCCGCCGGTGACGTGGGCGGCGCGGCCGAGGTGCTGGGCCGCCCGCACCAGGTGGAGGGCATCGTGGTGCGCGGCGCGCAGCGCGGGCGCGACCTGGGCTTCCCGACCGCCAACGTGGACACCGTGCCGCACAGCGCGGTGCCGGCCGACGGCGTGTACGCGGGCTGGCTGACCGCTGACGGCGAGCGGATGCCGGCCGCCATCTCGGTGGGCACCAACCCGACCTTCGACGGGACCACCCGCACCGTGGAGGCGTACGCCATCGACCGGGTCGGCCTGGACCTCTACGGCCTGCACGTGGCGGTGGACTTCCTCGCCTACCTGCGCGGGATGGAGAAGTTCGACTCGATCGACGCGCTGCTGGACCGCATGGCGGTGGACGTCAAGCAGGCCCGCGAGCTGACCGAGTCGGCCGGCTAGCGCGGAGCGACCCGTGCTCGTCAGCGCGGCGGCTCACTGCTGGGGCGTCGGGGCGCGGTGAGCTGGCCTCCACCGCGCACGTCGCCAAGCTGCTGC